>CAMPIY010000019.1 GCA_946886645.1 uncultured Sphingomonas sp. | reverse complement strand
CATGATGCCCGTGGAATGGCCGCTGGCTGCGTCCGCAGCCGCCCGTCCGATCGATCCCGCGCGCCCACGCGCGGGCCGCGACCGGCTGGCCATTGTTCAGGCCGATTTCTTTCTCGATGAAAGCGGCCGGCTTACCGACGAGGAGCGCTCGCTCATGGCGGCGATGCTCCGCGGCTTGGTCACGGATATTGCCGACGAGCTGATTGGCGGCCTGCCCGCGCTCATGGCCGCCCAGGCGGATTCGGCCAGGGACGCCGCCTACCGCACGCTGCGCAATGCGGGTTTGCTTGAACGTCATGGCTTGGTCGCCCTGTTGCTTCGACGAGCGGACGAGCAGCAGCTTTCCGCGCGGATGGACCGTGGACCGGACGCATCGGTCGCCGCGCTCGTCGGCGACGAAGACGCCGCCGTTGCCGACGCCGCAATGGGCCTGACCCTTGCCCGCGGCCGCCGGCGCGACCGTTTCGGTCGGCTCGGAATCGAGTTCGACGATCTTGAGGCCGAAGATGCCGTCGCCGTCGTCCACGCCGTCGCCGGAGCAATCCGCGACGGGCTCGACCGTGATGCCGACCAGCCGCTGGAGGCCGCCGCGCAATCGCTTTTGACCCGCCATGACGAGGGGCGCCGGCTTGAAGCCAGCGTTGCCGCCCTGGCGCGAGCGCTGGAGGCAAAGGGTTCGGCAGGCGACGACATGGTCCGGCGCCTGGCCCAGGACGGAGACGCCGCGCTGCTTGTCGGCCTGCTCGCTCGCCGTGCGGGGATCGACGGGGTCGACGCCTGGAATTTCTTCAGCGGCGGCGAGGCAATGCTGCTCGCCCGGCTGGCCGGATGCGACCGGGCGACCGCGGCACAGATCGTGGCGGCCTTCGATTCGATGTTCGGAACCGGCTCTGCGGAACGATTGATCGACGCGTTCGACGCGATCGACGATGAGCGCGTGGAACGCTGCCGCCGTTGGATGCGGCTCGACCGGCACTACCGCCTCGCCCGCGACACGTTGGAGCGGGCCAATGGCTAGCGCTCCTTCGGGCATGGACCCGGTCATGGGCCGCGTCGACCGGCAGGGCAGGCTGACCGAGGCCGATCCGGCGCTGCTTCGGCTCCAACAGGATGCCGGTTCGGCGCTTGGCGCGCCACTGGCCTTGCCGCAACTCGCCGCTGTCGCCCGCTCGGCAATGAAGCTGGGTGTCCCGCTGTCCCGTTCCGTCATCGCCGCCTCGGCCGACCAGGACCTCGACCTTTGGGTCCGCGCGGAGCCGGATGCGGAAGGCGCGACGCTGACGATCGAGGGCTGGAAAGCCCGCCCGCCTTCGCCGCCCCGCCTGACGCTGGTCGGAAGCGAGCCGGTGGATGAGGGGAGCGAGGAAGGATCGGGCCTGGGTTTCACGACCGATGCGGAGCTTCGAATCAAGGCCATCGACGAAACGCTCGCGAGCCGGCTCGGGATCGACGCCGACCAGGCAATCGGCCAGCCGCTCACCCGCTTCTTCCTGCTGATCGATGACGATGGGACCATGCCCCTGCTGACGGCGGTGGGCAGCCGCCAGGATTTCGAAGGCCAGCCGGCCAAGGTGCGGGGCGGCGACGAGGAGCAAAGGCTGACGCTCTCCGGCACCGCGCTCCAGCCCGGCGGGAAGTTCGCGGGCTATGCGGTCCGCGTCGCCATGGATGGCGGTTCTGAGCCGGTTGGCATGTTCGACCCGGCCCTGGATGAGGCGCTTCGTTCGCCGCTCGACCACATCATCGCCGCCGCCGACCGAATCGTCGACCGGAGCGAGGGACCGCTCCGCAGCGACTATGCCGCTTACGCTGGCGACATCGCCGCCGCCGGACGCCACCTTCTGTCGGTCATCCGCTCGATGACCGAGCAGGAGGCGGAGGGCGCTGCCCGCGTCGACCTCGCGAAAGCAGCCAACGAGGCTGTGGCGCTGGTCCAGTCCCGTGCCGAAGAGCAGGCCGTTACCATCGAGACCGTCGGTGCTGGCGAAAGCGTTATGGCCGGCGGCGAGGAGCGGGGGACGGTGCAGATCCTCGTCAACCTGCTCGGCAATGCGGTCCGGCATTCGCCTTCAGGCGGCAGTATCGCGCTGATCATCGAGCGGCGCGGCGAAATGGTTTCCGCGACCGTCGCCGACGAAGGTCCCGGCATCGCCGAAGCCGACCAGCAGCGCATTTTCGAGCGCTACGAACGGGTCGGGGACGCGCCCGGCGGGATCGGCCTCGGCCTTGCCATTTCCCGCCGTCTTGCCCGGTCGATGGGCGGCGACATCGAGCTTCAGAGCGCGCCCGGCGAAGGGGCGCGCTTTACGCTGGTCCTGCCTTCCGCCTAGCGCTTGCCCAGCGGCACATAGTCCCGCTGCGTCGGCCCGACGTAAAGCTGGCGCGGGCGGCCGATCTTCTGCTCAGGGTCGGAGATCATCTCATTCCACTGCGCCACCCAGCCGACGGTGCGGGCAAGGGCAAATAGGGCGGTGAACATGTCGGTCGGGAAGCCGATCGCGTTCAGGATAACGCCCGAATAGAAATCGACGTTGGGATAGAGCTTCTTCTCGATGAAATATTCATCGTGGAGCGCGATATGCTCCAGCTCCCGAGCCACATCGAGGACCGGGTCGGAGATGTTGAGCTCCTTCAACACTTCCTCGGCGGTCGCTTGCATCACCTTCGCGCGCGGGTCGTAATTCTTGTAGACGCGGTGGCCGAAGCCCATCAGGCGGAACGGGTCGTTCTTGTCCTTCGCACGGGCGATATATTCGGGGATCCGCTTCACGTCGCCGATCTCGCGCAGCATGTTGAGCGCCGCTTCGTTCGCTCCGCCATGCGCCGGGCCCCACAGGCAGGCGATTCCGGCCGCGATGCAGGCGAAGGGGTTGGCGCCCGACGAACCGGCCAGGCGGACGGTCGAGGTCGACGCGTTCTGCTCATGGTCGGCGTGGAGGATGAAGATGCGGCGCATCGCATTTTCGATGATCGGATTGACCTCATAAGGCTCGGCCGGGACGCCGAAGGTCATGCGCAGGAAATTGCCGGTGTAGCTAAGGTCGTTCTGCGGATAGAGGAACGGCTGGCCGATGCTGTATTTATAGGCCATCGCGGCGATTGTCGGCATCTTGGCGATCAGCCGGTGCGAGGCGATCAGCCGCTGCTGCGGATCGGTAATGTCCGTGCTGTCGTGATAGAAGGCCGACAGCGCGCCGACCACGCCGCACATGATCGCCATCGGGTGCGCATCGCGCCGGAAGCCGCGGTAGAAGGTCGCCAGCTGCTCGTGCAGCATGGTGTGGCGGCTGATCGTGTAGGTGAATTCGGTAAGTTCCTTCTGCTTCGGCAGGTCGCCGTGAAGCAGGAGGTAAGCGACTTCCATGAAGGTCGACTGTTCGGCGAGCTGGTCGATCGGGTAGCCGCGATGGAGCAATACGCCCTTGTCGCCGTCGATATAGGTAATCGCGCTCTGGCAGCTGGCGGTCGAGGTGAAGCCGGGGTCATAGGTGAACATGCCCGTTTCGCCGTAAAACTTACGGATATCGACGACTTCCGGCCCAACCGAACCGTCTAGCACCGGATAGGCGTGGTTCGTGCCATCGGCTTCCAGGGTGGCGGTTTTGTTCATTAGTTCGCTTCTTTCATCTGGTCGGCGATGCGCGCGAGGCTCTCGGATTTTCCAAGCAGCACCAGCACGTCGAAAATGCCCGGCGAGGTGGTTTGCCCGGTCAATGCCGCCCGGAGCGGCTGGGCGAGCTTGCCTAGCTTAAGTTCCTTGCGTTCCGCAACCTCCCGCACTGCAGCATCGAGGGTGTCATGGTCCCAATTCGCGACTGCACCAAGGGTTGCATGGACGTCGGCGAGGTGCTGGCGCGCCTCGTCGGTCAATAGCGCGGCGGCCTTATCGTCGACACTGAGCGGCCGCTGGACAAAGAGGAAGCGGGCGCCGTCGGCAAGCTGGTTGAGATCATGGGCCCGCGCCTTGAGCTCGGGCATGGCGCGAACGAGCAGGGCGGTCTGTTCATCATTAACGTCCAGCTTCGGCGCGATAAGCTCCGCAAGCCGCGCATCGTCGGCCTCGCGCATGTAATGGCCGTTCAAATTCTCCAGCTTTTTCAAGTCGAAGCGCGACGGGCTTTTGCCGACATGGTCGATATCGAACCATTCGATCGCTTGATCGCGGCTGATGATTTCATCGTCGCCATGGCCCCAGCCAAGGCGGAGAAGATAATTTGACAGCGCCTCGGGCAGGATGCCCATCTCGTCGCGATAGCTGTCGACGCCAAGCGCGCCGTGCCGCTTGCTGAGCTTGGCTCCGTCCTGCCCGTGGATCAGCGGGATATGGGCATAGGTTGGCACCGGCCAGCCCATCGCGTTGATGATCGCGAGCTGGCGGAAGGCGTTGTTGAGATGATCGTCGCCGCGGATGATGTGGGTGATCCCCATGTCGTGATCGTCGACCACGACCGCCAGCATGTAGGTCGGCGTTCCGTCGGAGCGGAGCAGCACGAAATCGTCGATTTCGGCGTTTGAGACGGTCACGCGGCCCTGGACCAGGTCGTCGATCGCCGTCTCGCCTTCTTTCGGCGCCTTGATGCGGACGACATAGGGTTTGCCCTCCTGATCGGGCCCCGGCGTGCAATCGCGCCATTCGCTGTCGATGCGGAAGGGGCGGCGCTCCGCCTGTGCCTTTTCGCGCCGGGCAGCCAGCTCTTCGGGCGTCAGGTAGCAGCGATAGGCCGCGCCGCGCTCGATCAACTCATGCGCGACCTCGGCATGGCGCTTCTCGAACTGCGACTGGAAATAGGGTTCGCCGTCGCCGCCGATCCCGAGCCAGCTTAGCCCGTCGAGAATCGCGTCGATCGCCGGCTGCGTCGAGCGCGCCTTGTCGGTGTCCTCGATGCGCAAAAGATATTGGCCGCCGTGGTGCCGCGCGAACAAATAGTTGAACAGCGCGGTGCGGGCGCCGCCGATGTGAAGATAGCCGGTGGGCGAGGGGGCGAAGCGGGTGACCACGCCTTCGATTTTGCCGCTTGCGCTCAAGCCTGCTTTCCTTTGTCTTGGCTCGTGAATGGATTGGGTGAGCGCCCCTAACATAGAGGATGCGCCGGCGGAACTGGCGCAGGGGCGCAATTCCGGCGGATTTCTTGCATCGGCGCGCGACCGCGTCGAGCGCTTCCTCGAAGCCGAGCGGGCGCAATTGCCGCTGTGGTTCGCCGTCGCCTTCGGAACGGGCATCGCCGCATGGCTGTGGATGCCCGGGCCAAGCCAGTGGTCGGCATTCATCGCCATGGCCCTGGCGCTCGGTGCCGCCGGATACACAGTCGGAGGCGGGCGAATAGGCCGCGCGCTGGTCTTTGGCGGGCTGGCGATGGCGGCGGGTTGCGCGCTGATCTGGTGGCGAAGCAATGCCGTGGCGACCGAGCGGCTCGACCGGCCGGCGGTCGTGACGTTCGAGGCCAAGGTCGAGAAGCTCGAACCGCGCGCGGCCAAGGGCGACCTCCGCCTGACGCTCACGACTGTGGGTGATGCCTTGCCGCACATCGTCCGAGTGTCGATGCCCGAAGAGGGCAAGCCGGCGGGGTTGGGCGAGGCAGCGACTGTCCGGATGCGCGCTCGCCTGCAGCCGCCACCGCCCATGGCCTTGCCGGGCAGCCACGATTTCGCGCGCGATGCCTGGTTCCAGGGGATCGGTGGCGTCGGCCGGGCAATGGGCCGGGTCGAAGTCATCGAGCCGTCGCCGGGCGGGGGACTTGATTCCCTCCGCGATCGGCTCGGCCGTCATATCCGCGCGCAATTGCCGGGCGATGCGGGAGGGATCGCGACCGCGCTCGCCAACGGCGACCAGGCCGCCGTGAGCGAGGACGACGCCGAGGCGATGCGCCGTTCGGGGCTCGCGCACCTGCTGTCCGTGAGCGGCCTGCACATTGCGGCCGCGGTCGGCGCGGCGATGCTACTTTCATTGAAGCTCCTTGCCTTGAGCGAGCGGCTGGCTTTGCGTTTCAACCTGGTGCTCGTGTCAGCCGGTTTCGGCGCGCTGGCGGGTATCGCTTATACCTTGCTGACGGGCATGCAGGTGCCGACGGTTCGCGCCTGTATCGCGGCGGTGCTGGTGCTCGGCGGGATCGCGCTTGGCCGGGAGGCGATCAGCCTGAGGCTGGTCGCGGTAGGTGCAATAGCTGTCCTGTTGTTCCGCCCGGAAGCAATCGGCGGCGCAAGCTTTCAGATGAGCTTTGCTGCCGTCACCTCGATCATCGTGCTCCACCAATGGCCGCCGGTGCGCGAACTCCTGTCCCCGCGCGAGGAGGGCCTGCCGATGCGCGTCCTGCGCGGCTTTCTGGGCCTCATCCTGACCGGGCTGATGGTCGAAATCGCGCTGATGCCGTTCGCGCTCTACCATTTCCACAAGGCCGGCCTGTACAGCGTCGGCGCGAACCTCATCGCGATCCCGCTGACGACCTTCATCATCATGCCGTTGGAGGCCGGAGCGCTCGTCCTCGACGCGGTGGGACTAGGTGCGCCTTTGTGGGCGGCGACAGGCTGGTCCATCGACCTGATGCTCGACCTCGCGCATCGCGTTGGGTCGGCCGAGGGAGCGGTCGCCATGCTTCCAACCATGCCTCGACTGGCGTTCGCCGCCATGATCGTTGGGGGATTGTGGCTGTGCTTGTGGACCAGCCGGATCCGTTGGTTGGGAGCGCTGCCCTTCGTCGCGGGCTCAGTTGCCGCCTCGCTCGCCCCGGTGCCTGATTTGCTGGTCACGGGCGACGGGCAGCATCTCGCCCTGGTGCGCGAAGACGGGGTGCCGGTTCTCCTCCGCAGCAGGAGCGGCGATTTCGTTCGCGATTTGATGAGCGAGGCGTCCGCCTACGATGGCGACCCGATCAACCTGGAGGAGCAGCGCTTCGCTCGCTGCAGCCGCGACGCCTGCGTCGCCGACATCGTCGAGGGAAAGCACGCCTGGCGCCTCCTCGCCATCCGCAGCCGCGAGCATATCGACTGGGTCAGCCTCACCCGCGCCTGCGCCGACGCCGACATCGTCGTCGCCGACCGGCGAATGCCCAAAGGCTGCACGCCGCGCTGGCTAAAGCTCGACCGCGCTGCTCTCGAACAAACCGGCGGCGTTTCGATCTTCCTGGGGGAAAATCCTCGCGTAGAAACCGTGGCCGATCAAATTGGCGTTCATCCCTGGTCGAATAGCCCGCGATAGCCTGGACAATTAGCCGTCCGAGCCTTTCGGACAGCTGGCGACCATGACATTTGCCACGGAAGCGCCGTTGGCGTCGACATAATCAAAGCCGAAGCTTGCCCCCATATCGATCATGCTTTTTCGCGGGCTGTTGCAAATTTCGTCCGTGATGTTCGCCTGTAGATTTGCCTGCAATCGTCTCGCCTCCGACGTGCTGTACGGCTTTGTCAGCGAGTGGTGGATGACCAGCCTTGATCCGGACAGTTCCGCCCCGTCGAGGCGGGTCAATTCGTCGACCATCTGTCCTGCCGCCGACTTCGCATCGCTCTCCATCCGCGACAGCAACTCGCCCAGCCGCTTCCTGTCGAAATCCGAAGAACCGACGGTGATTTCTTCGCTCGTCAGCACCCCGGCATCGACCATGTCGGCATGGGTCGGGTACCACATTTCCGCCGGAGGCGTGGAAAGGGCACGGTCGAGGAAATCCGGCCTGATGCCGGCATCGAGATAATCCTTGCGGTTGTCGGCGATGATCCCGTTTTTCTCGGCCTCCGACAAACCGGGGAAGTCGGGCTGATGAAAGCCGATCTGCGCAAACCTGTGGGCACTGCGATCCTTGCCGGCCAGCAGGATGAGGGTGCAGGCCGAGGCGCAATTCCGCTCGACGCGCGTATCCAGTCCACGTGCCCTGATCAGCTCCGCCATCCTGAGCGCCTCGAAGATGCGCCCGCCGTCGGAATCTAGCATGACTGTTCGAGTGCCCGGCGCCGAATTGAGAACTTCCTCGAACCGGTCCGCGACGCCGGCTGAAAGCGGGCCCTTCACTTCGAGCGACTTGCCGGACTCGTCCAGGGTGATTGCGGCAAGCGGCCCCATCGGATCCCGGCCCACGGCGATCAGCCCATATTCCTTCGCCTGCAGCGCCAAGGAAGGCATCTGGCCAAGCGTTGCCAGCAGGCCAAAAACCACCATGACGCGCGCCACGGTTCCCCAACCGGGCGTTCCGCCCCGGGCAGCGTGGCGTCCCGCGGAACGCCAAATGCCGACCAGCGACCAACCGCGGGCGATCAGGGCCAGCATGACGTAAAGCAGGAATCCGACCGAGATAAGCCGAAGGGACCTGCCGGTATGCTCCAGGGCCATGAAGGCAAGGCCAAGCCCCGCAATGACCATGTTGGTCAGGAAACCATTCAGCCAGTAGGTCTGGGCCAATGGCAAATGGCCTCGCCAATGACGGCCCCAATAACTGCCGTCATCCTGTTCCTCGGCCGCCAATAGCGCGCCGTCCGGATCGAACGAATCAAAACGATAACCCATCGACGTGCCCCCTCGCGCCAACACAGGTTCGGTCGCACGGCGCGGCCATTCAATCAATGGATCATTCGAGGCCTATGTATCGCTCCAGACCGCAAGCTCGCTTCCAGATGGGTCGATGAAGTGGAACCGGCGGCCGCCGGGGAAGCTGAAGATTTGCCTGGCGATGATTCCGCCCGACTTTGAAACCGCATCGAAGGCGGCTTCCAGATCGTCGACGCGAATGACCGGAAGCGGCGCGGCCAGCGCCTCGCCGGGCTGGCCGTTCAATCCGACATCGACATCGGCGGTGGTTGTCGCCGCATAATCGGGTCCATAGTCGGTGAACGTCCATCCGAACGCTTTGGCGTAGAAACCGCGCGTCAGCTCATGGGCGGTGACGCTCGGCAGCTCCACATAGTCGATCCGGGCCATAGCCGCCTCAGTAACGACGGATCAGGCCCGACAGGCGGCCCTGAATGGTGACCCGGCCTTCGTCATAGCGCTGCGGCTCGTAGGAACGGTTGGCGGGGTCGAGGCGGATCATCTGCCCTTCGCGGCGATAGGTCTTCAGGGTCGCTTCCTCATTGTCGATGAGCGCGACCACAATCTCCCCGTCGCGCGCGGAATCGACCTTGCGGATCAGCGCATAATCGCCATCCAAAATGCCTTCCTCGACCATCGAATCGCCGGAAACCTCCAGCGCATAATGTTCGCCCGGGCCGAGCAGCGCGGCCGGGACCGCGAAGCCTTCCGTGCCCTGAAGCGCCTCGATCGGCGTGCCGGCAGCGATCCTGCCATGCAGGGGAATTTCGATCGTATCGTTCGCCGCCGCCGGGATGACCGGCCTTGGCGCGGCCGGGGAGGTCGCCGCGATCTCCGGCATACGAACCACTTCCAGCGCGCGCGCCCGATTGGGAAGGCGGCGAATGAATTTGCGTTCCTCGAGCGCGGAGATCAGGCGATGCACGCCCGATTTGGACTTGAGGTCCAGCGCCTCACGCATCTCGTCGAAACTGGGCGACACGCCGGTCGCCGAAAGCCGGTCGTTGATGAAATTCAACAGCTCATGCTGTTTCGCGGTGAGCATTGACCCCTCCGTATCGGAACGAACGGAGAACGTGTAGGAAACAAACGGGTCGAGGTCAAGCCGGTGCGTGGCAAATGCCCAGAAAGGCCCGGAGCAGCGGCCTGCCCTGTTCCGACGCGACGCTCTCGGGATGGAACTGGACCCCATGAACCGGTGCCTGCGCATGGCGCATTGCCATGACCGTTCCGTCCTCGCTCCAGGCATTGGCGATCAGGGGCAGCGCCGGGCCGGAAACGGCAAGAGAATGGTAGCGCGTCGCCGCGAATGGAGAAGGCAAGCCGGCAAGCAGCCCGCTGCCGTCATGGCGCACGGACGCGATCTTGCCATGGACTGGATAGGTCGGATCGACCTTCGATCCGCACGCCACCGCAATCGCCTGATGGCCGAGGCAAACCCCCAGCAGCGGGTGCCGGCGTTCGATGCAGCGCGCCGCCAGCTCGACGGAAATACCGGCATTTTCGGGCGTCCCGGGGCCGGGCGAGATCAATATGCCATCGCGGCCCTTTTCGAGGGCGCTATCGACGCTCACTTTGTCGTTCCGCTCCACCTCCACGTCGGCGCCAAGCGACAGGAGATAGTCGGCCAGCATGAAGGTGAAGCTGTCGACATTGTCGACGACGAGGATTCTGGGCCTGGTCACGGCCGCCGCATCGCCGCGCTTTAGTTGCCCGGCCCGGTGATCCGCTGCTTCGAGGCCGCGATCGCATCTTCGTTGCGCTTGACCTTCTGGTCGGCCTTCATCGCCGCCATCAGCTGCGCGCCCAATTCGTCCGAGGCGGTTTGCTGGAACGCCGCCTGCGTCTGCGCAATCAGGGTCGGGCTCGACAAGGCATTGCCGGGAGTGATCTTCAGCGTCTTCACGACGAAGAAGGCGCGGCCCTGCGGATCGGCGACGAGCCGGCTTTTCCCTTCGGCCAGCGTGAAAAGCATCTTCAGCGGCGCCACCGCGTCGGCCGGCGCGCTCGACAGCTGGATTCGGCGCGCATTCATCGGCTGCACCGGGGGCAGGTTCACGCCCGCCTCGGCAACCGCCTTGCTCAGTTCAATGCCGCGCGCGACCTTGGCCGAAATCTGGCTTGCGGCCGCCTTGGCACGATCCGATGCCTTATGGTTGATCCAATCCTCGCGGACCCGATCGCGGATCGAGGCAAGGGGAGCGGGCGCGGCCTCGGCGACATTCTCCACGTCGACCAGCGCGTAGCCGGTATCATCGGGAAGCGCGACGACCTCGGGATCGTCGTCGACCCCCATTTCGAAACCGGCCTTGAGCGCGGGCTGCAGGTCCGCCGGGAAGCGATAGGAGGCATCGCCGCGGGCCACGCCGGTTGCGCTGATAGCGGGCGTCGTCGTGACCGCCAGCTTCGCGGCCCCGGCGGTTTCGGCGAAGCTGGCGCCATCGTCGATCTGGTCCTCGACCTTGGTGACCAGATCGGTCAGCGCACCCTTGCGCTTGTTCGTGGCAAGCAACGTCGCGATCTCGTCATGAGCCTGGGCGAGCGTGCGTCCCGAGGCCGCACGGATATCGTCGATCTTGATGACATGCCAGCCAAGGTCAGACCGGACAGGCCCGACGATCGCACCTTTGGCGGCGGAGAATGCCGCGCCGGCAACCGAGTCCCCGGCTAGACCTGAAAACTGGGCGCGGGTCTGGGGCCCGACGCTGATGTCTTCCGCCGACAGGCCCGCGGGAGCCGCGGCTGCGACGAAGGTGGCTCCGGAGCGAGCCCGTGCCGCGATGCCATCGGCAACCTTCCTGTCCTGGACGACCGCCTGGCTGATGACGCGCGTTTCGCTGCCGCCATAGGTCGCCTGGTTGGCCTTGTAATAGGCCGCGATCTCCGCCTCGGTCGGCTGCGCGCCCGGCGCATTTTCGGCGTCGATCCTGGCAATCCGCAGCACGCGCTGCTCGGGGACGATGTAGCGGCGGCCGTTCTGGGCATAATAGGCCTGGAGGTCGCCGTCAGAGGGGTTCAGGCCGGCACGGAACAGTTCCGCCGGGATCATCGCCACCTGGCCCTGGCGCTGTTCCAGCAGCATCGAAGCATAGGGCCGAGCAACGCCGATCGGCACCCGGGCGTTGACGACTGCCGGGGCCAGCACGAGGCGCTGGGTCAGCGCGACCTGCAGCATCCGGCGCACGTCCGCATCGGTCATCTGCTCCTGCTGCAGGAAGGCGGCATAGGCTTGCTCGCTGAACTTGCCATCGAGCCCCCGCGTCTGCGGCAGGTTCGCAATCTCCGCGTCGACCAGCCGCTTCGACAGCTCGAAGCCATGATCCTCGGCGAATGCCAGCAGCGACCGCTCGTCGATCAGCGAATTCAGCAGCGGACCGAACTGGTCGGCGATCGTCGCATAAGTGGCTTCGGGATTCTGCTGCCGGGCCTGGGCCAGCAGGCGGCGCATCGCCGAATCCACGTCCCGTGCCGTGATCTGCTCGCTACCGACCCGCGCCAGGTTGTTGCCTCCCGATCCAAACCTGCCCGAACCGACATTGCTCATGTCGGCAATGGCGAACGAAGCGAGGATGGTGAGCAGGAACAGGACCATGATCATGGTCCCGACCGCGGATTTGGACAGGCGGCGGAAGGCGGCGAACATTTGCGTCTCTTGGCTTTGAAAAATTCGAACGCCGCTTTAGGGGCGGCATAAGGCCGGGGCAAGGCGGCTATCCCGACAGGAGGTGAAATGACGAGGCGCAAGCTGGTTGCTGGAAATTGGAAGATGCACGGACTGTCGAGTGATCTCGGCGAGGTTTCGGTCATCTCGATCGCCGCGGAAACGCTCCGCGCGGATGTCGCGCTCTGCCTTCCGGCGACCCTGATCGAGCGCGCCGTCCGCAAGGCGCCGGGTTTTGCCATCGGCGGCCAGGACGTCCACCAGGCCGACAAGGGCGCGCATACCGGCTGCATCTCCGCGGCGATGCTGCTCGACGCCGGCGCCAGGCTGGTAATCGTCGGCCATAGCGAACGCCGCGAAGCGCAGGGCGAGACGGACGCGGACATCAAGGCCAAGGCGGAAGCGGCGCTCGCGGCCGGTCTGGACGTGATCCTGTGCGTCGGCGAGAGCGACAGCGTTCGCGAGGCCGGCGCGGCCGTGGCGACGGTATCGGCCCAGCTCGATGCGTCTCTTCCGGCGTCGATCGACGATGCGAGCCGCTTTTCGGTCGCCTATGAGCCGATCTGGGCAATCGGCACCGGAAAAGTCCCCTCCATCGCCGAAATCGGCGAGATGCATGAAGCGCTTCGTCAACGTCTGGTCGCCCGCTTCGGCGAGCCCGGCTCCGAGGTTCGAATCCTCTATGGCGGATCCGTCAAGGCATCGAACGCTGCGGAGATTTTCGGCGTTGCCGATGTCGACGGCGCGCTGGTCGGAGGAGCGAGCCTCAAGTCGGCCGACTTCCTTCCGATCGTCGAGGCGGCCGCAGCCGCCGCTTGAGCCCGTTCAGTTGCGACTAAGGCTTAGTTTGCTAGGAAATCGCGAATAGTATCAATGGGAAAGGTCACCATGCAGCGCATTATTGTTGGATTTGCTTCGATTCTTCTTGCCTCGACTCCGCTCGCGCCGGCTTTCGCCCAGGCGGCTCCGGCCAATGCCTTTGCGGTCGGAACCGTCGTGACCGATGCGAAAGGCGGAGCGGTCGGAACCGTCACCGCGGTCAATGGTGATATCGTCACCGTCCACACCGACAAGCTCGATGCGAATCTCTCCAAGTCCAGCTTCACCCCCAGCGAGGGCAAGCTGCTGGTCGGTCTGACCCAGGCGGAGCTCAACGCGGCCGTCGAAAAGGACAAGGCAGCGGCGGATGCCTCCCTGGCGGTCGGCGCCGAGGTGAAGGGCAGCGGCGGCGCAACGCTCGGCACGATCGACGCGATCGACACCGAGTTCGTCACCATCAAGCTCGCGTCGGGCAACAAGGTCCGAATCCCGCGCAGCGGCATTGCCGGCGCCGCGACCGGCGCGGTCATCGGCCTGACGGTCGAGCAGCTCGAGGCCCAGGTCACGGGCGACGCCGGGGCCAACTAAGCTCCAGCCGGCGCGCGTTGAGTTTTCGGCGCGCGCTGGCTAAGGGCAGCGGCAATTCCATTCAGCCAGGCATCCATCCGACATGTTCACCTTCCTCCTCATCGTCCAGACGCTCGTCGCCGCCGCCCTTGTCGGCGTCATTCTCATGCAGCGTTCGGAAGGGGGCGGACTGGGCGTCGGCGGATCCTCGGCCGGGCTGATGACCGCGCGCGGCGCGGCGGATTTCCTCACCCGCGCGACTTCCATCCTGGGCGCAACCTTCATCATCCTGTCGATCGTCCTCGCCGCCATTGCCGGCGTCAGCCGCGAATCGGTGAAGGTCGATACCTCGCTGGCCAAGGATCAGCCGTTCCAGCAGGCACAGCCGGTGGCGCCAGCCGCTCCGGCGACGCAGCCGGCGGGCAACGAAACCGCCCCGGCCGTCCCGCTCGCCCAGTAATCGCGCACTTTTTTCATCCGATTTGATTCGGGCGCTTGCCAGCGGCGGGCGCTTGTCCCTAAGGCCCGACTCCCATGGCGCGGTATATTTTCATCACCGGCGGCGTGGTCTCTTCGCTTGGCAAGGGTCTATTGGCTGCCTCACTCGGGGCGCTCCTCCAGGCGCGTGGCTATTCGGTCCGAATCCGCAAGTTCGATCCTTATCTCAACGTCGATCCGGGGACGATGAGTCCCTATCAGCATGGCGAAGTCTATGTGACCGACGACGGGGCGGAGACTGACCTCGACCTCGGCCACTATGAGCGCTTCACCGGCGTCTCAGCGCATCAGAGCGACAACGTCACCTCGGGCCGCATCTATCGCGACATCATCGCGCGAGAGCGCCGCGGCGATTATCTGGGCGCGACGGTCCAGGTCATCCCGCACGTTACCAACGCCA
>CAMPIY010000018.1 GCA_946886645.1 uncultured Sphingomonas sp. | reverse complement strand
CGACCCAGGCGTCGCCGTTCGATCCCTTGACGATCTTGTAGGGGACCAGCTCGGTATCCTTCTTGGTGATCGGGTCGTCGAACCGGCGGCCGATAAGGCGCTTCACCGCGAAAATCGTATTGTCGGGATTGGTCACCGCCTGGCGCTTCGCCGGCTGGCCGATCAGGCGCTCGCCGTCCTTGGTAAAGGCGACCACCGACGGGGTGGTGCGCGCGCCTTCGCTGTTCTCGATTACCTTGGGCTTGCCGCCCTCCATCACCGCAACGCAGCTGTTGGTGGTGCCAAGATCGATCCCGATCACTTTTGCCATAGTCTAACCCTCTTACATGCCCCTCAGGCGCAACAATCGATGCGCCCGCGAATTGATTTATGCGGGGCGATATAGGGACGTGTTTTCAAGCGACAAGGGCGAAGCTCCGCCGAGCAGAAGCGGGAATTTGCGGAGCGAATTCATGCTTCTGTCGAAGAGACGGAGCAAGCCGGCCGGCGGGTCGCTTTAGCGAACCCGTCCGACGTCACGGGATTCACTCCCGTGACGGCTCCCACCTTTCGCGGTTTGCGGCGCGAAGTGAATTCGCGCCGTCGGTCCTGTCGCGCATTTGCGCGCAGGCCGTCCGTATCTCGCCGTCTCTCACGGAAGCCGGATTTCGCGTCGCGAAATCACGGACTTCCGTTCGGCAGCTCGATCAAGGCATCGCCATTCCGCCGTTCACGTGAAGGGTCTGGCCCGTGACGTAGCCTGCCTCGTCGGAAGCGAGGTAGACGACCGCCGCGCCGATGTCGTCGCCTGACCCCATCGCGCCGGTCGGAATCTTGGACAAAATGCCTTCCTTCTGCGCGTCCGTCAGGGCATCGGTCATGGCGCTGGTCATGAAGCCCGGCGCAACGCAATTGGCCGTGATGCCGCGGCTTGCGACTTCCTGGGCGAAAGCCTTGGTCATGCCGATCAGGCCGGCCTTCGACGCGACATAGTTGGCTTGGCCCGGATTGCCGGTCACGCCGACAACTGAAGTGATGTTGATAATGCGGCCGTGGCGGGCCTTCATCATCGGCTTCATAGCCGCGCGCATCAGGCGGAAAGCGGCTTCCAGGTTCACCTTGATGACGTCGGTGAACTCCTCGTCCTTCATCCGCATGGCGAGATTGTCGCGGGTAACGCCGGCATTGTTGACGAGGATGTCGATCTTTCCGCCCAGCGCCTCGACCGCCTGTGGGACAAGCTGGTCGACCGATTCCGCATCACCAAGGTTGCAGACGAGCGGGATCGCCTTGCCGCCGATGCCGGTCGCGAAGGCCCTGAGCTTGGCCTCGTTCGAGCCCGACACGGCCACGGTCGCGCCCTGCGCGACCAGCGCCTTGACGATCGCGCTGCCCAGCCCGCCGCTTGCCCCCGTCACCAAGGCGGTTTTTCCCGAAAGATCGAACATCATGCGAGCTCCTTGGCGATGGCTTCGATATCTTCGATGGTGACAACGCTGGTCACCTTGGCGTCGGGGGCGATGCGCTTGACCATCGGGCCGAGCACCTTGCCGCCCAGTTCGACGAATTCCTCCACGCCGGCAGCCGCCATATTGGTGATGCTTTCCCGCCAGCGGACCATGCCGGTGACCTGTTCGACCAGCTGATCGCGAATGGTTGGAGGATCGGCGACGGCCTGGGCCGTCACATTGGCGTAGAGCGGCACCGCGGGCGCCGCGATCTCCGTCTTGCCCAGCGCCTCGGCCATGGCGTCGGCGGCAGGCTGCATCAGCGGGCAGTGGAACGGCGCCGACACGGGCAGCGGCACCGCGCGCTTGGCGCCCATTTCCTTGGCGAGCGCAATGGCGCGATCGATCGCGCCCTTGTGGCCCGACAGCACGACCTGGCTCGGATCGTTGTCATTCGCGACCGTGCAGACTTCGCCCTCGGCAGCAGCAGCGGCGATTTTCTGTGCCAGTTCGAGGTCTGCTCCCAGAAGCGCGGCCATCGTCCCAACACCGACCGGCACCGCGGCCTGCATCGCCTGACCCCGCAGCTTCAGCAGCTTCGCCGTCGTCGCAAGGTCGAACGAACCCGCCGCCGCAAGCGCCGAATATTCGCCGAGGCTGTGCCCGGCGACGAAATGCGCCGCCTTATCGAGCGAAACACCCCCCTCGATCGTCAGCGCGCGGAACACCGCCAGCGCATGCGCCATGATCGCCGGCTGCGCATTCTCCGTCAGCTTGAGGTCGTCCTCCGGCCCCTCGCGCATCAGCTTGAAGAGGTTCTGGCCAAGAGCCTCGTCGACCTCGCCGAACACGTCGCGAGCGGCGGGACTCGCTTCGGCCAGAGCCGCGCCCATGCCGACCGACTGACTGCCCTGCCCCGGAAAAAGAAATGCGCGCATGGAAATCCCTGTTGGTATAGCGTTCGCCGCGCGGACTAGGCCTTAGGCCCGTGAATTCCAAGGGGCGATGCATCTGACGAACGACACGAACAGCCGGCAACTCGGCTTCTGGATGACTTGGGCGGTCGCGGTCGGGACGATGATCGGATCCGGCATCTTCATGCTGCCTGCGAGCCTAGCTCCGTTTGGCGTCAACGCGATTGCGGGATGGGTGCTGAGCGGTCTCGGCGCGGTTGCGCTGGCTTTCTGCATCGGCCGCCTCGCAACCGCCGGGGGCGGAGGAATCCAGGCCTATGTGGAAGGCGCATTCGGCCCGTTCGTGGCGTTCGTCACGACCTTCGCATTCTGGATATCGACCTGGGCCGCGCTCGCCGCCGTCGCGGTGGCTGGTGGCGCTGCGGTGGGGCGGATGGTCCCGGCCCTCTCCGGCGATTGGGCCGTGGCGATGACGGCGATCGCCTTCCTGCTGTTTTTCCAAGCGACCAACGTGCTGGGCGCGCGGTCGACCGGCCGGTTGGCGGTTGCGGCGGCAGTCCTCAAGATACTACCGCTCGTTGCGGTGCTGATCGTTTTTCTGCAGGTGAAAGTCGCCGGACAGCCAAGCGCGCCGTTCGCCCCGATGCCTCTGACACTCGACAATGTCGCGGCAGCGTGCGCCATCACCCTGTTCGCCATGCTCGGGTTTGAAAATGCCGCCGCGCCGGTCGATAAGGTCAAGGATCCGCAGCGCACGATTCCGCGAGCCCTGATCGCGGCGACGGTCGTGGTGGCTTCGCTCTACCTGCTGACCAGCAGCGCGATCCTAGCGCTGCTGCCGGTCGACGTCGCAAGCCAATCGAATTCGCCATTCGCCGACGCCGTTGGCCGTGGCTGGGGCGCGGCCGGGGTGACCTTCGCCGCACTCGCTATCGCGATCAGCGCGGCTGGCTACATTAATGCCAATGTCCTGGTATGCGGCGAACTCGGTTATTCCATGGCTTTACGCCGTGAAATGCCCGCATTCCTCGGCCGCACGCTACGCGGTCATACCCCGCTGAACGCGCAATTGGTTGGGACGGGTCTCTCATGCGCCGTCGTCCTTGCCAATGAGTCCAAAGGGACCGCGGGCCTGTTCACGTTCCTGGCGCTCCTTACGGCTTCGGCGACGCTGTGGCTCTATCTGGCGGTAGCACTCGGCGCGCTCAAGCAACGGCCACGCGGCTTCGCATTGATTGGCGTTCTCGCCGGCCTCGCCTTTACCTTGTTCGCCTTTTACGGCTCAGGCCTGGAAGCCAATCTGTGGAGCCTGGCACTGCTTGCCGCGGGCATCATCATGTTCGCAATTATGCGGCGGTCTTCGACCAGCCCGGCGTCGGCGGCCGCTCCAGACGCGCCTCGGGAATAAGGCTGCGAAGCTTCCGCGCAAAGCTGCGCAGCGATACTTCGGAAACGCCAAGCGGGCCGGGCGTGTAGCTTGGGCTTCCCATACCCTGCTGCACCCGGCTGATGAGTTCCGTGTCCTCCGCGTTCACCCGGCGGTTGATGCGCCAGTTGAGATAGCGCGCCGCCTTCATCTCGCGCCGGTCGTCGGGGAGCGCATAGCTGATTTCGCGGATCACGCTGGTCGTGGCCGACACCGGCAGCCACTGCATGAAGTCGACCTGGTCGGGGTAGATATCGAACGCGACGCAGGGGAAGAGTTTGTAATAGAGCCATTTGCGCTGATGCGTCGGCGGCAGATGGTCTACGCGGGGTAGCAGCCGCTGATAGGCGCGTTCCGACGGATTGGCTGACTCGTCGTCGCGAAGGTCGCCCTGCATCCGGTCGACCCATTCGCCAGCCTCTACCCCGTAGCTTTTGCCGAACAGCCGGGTCAGGCCAGGATGCCCGACCGGGATGTGCAGGTGATCCGAATAATTGTCTGCGATCGTCTTCCAGTTGAGGTCGCGCGGCCGAAGCGTCACCCGCCCGATCGCCTGCAATTCCTCGAACCGGTAAGGCGCGACCTCATCATCGTATGGCGCCATCATTTCATGGACCGACGGCAAGCCTTCCTCGAGCCGGATGAACAGGAATCCTCGCCAATTCTCCAGTGGAACGGGAACCAGCCCCAGCTTGTCCATCTCCAGGCCGGGATATTCGTGGCGATGCATCACCCCGACGAGCCTGCCATCCCGCGCATAGCTCCAGGCGTGGTACGGGCAGGTCAGCACCTTGGCGCACCCGCCTTCCCCATCGACCAGCCGCGATCCGCGATGGCGGCAGACGTTGGCGAAAGCGCGAACCTCGCCATCGTCCCCGCGAATGACGATCACGCTTTCGCCAAGAACATCGATTTTCCGCCATTCGCCGGCTTCCGCGATTTCATTCTCATGGCAAACGACCTGCGGCGCGGCGCGCAGGAACGCACTTTTCTCCGCCTCGAAGAATTCGTCGTCATGATAGAGCCAGCCGGGCAGGCTGACGCCATCCAGCGGATCGCCCAGCGGCTCGATCGATTTCAGCTTTGTCGCCATCGGCCCTAGATGCCACCGCGCGCCGCCTGCCGCAATTGGCCGGACCTTCAAACTAATGTATGCGCCGAGTTAACAGGCAAGGGGGCCGCCATGCCGCTGTACATGGACATCCATACCGTCGATCCGAACACGACGTGGGAAGACGTCGCGCAGGCCCACATCAAGGACATCGAAATCCAGGGCAATCACGATGTCGACTACAAGAAATATTGGTTCAACCGAGACTGCGGGAAACTGTTCTGCCTGGTCGAGGCGCCCGACGAGGCGTCCGCGAACTGCGTCCACGAACATGCCCACGGCCTGCTCGCCGAGAAATTGATCGAGGTCGATCCCGACCTGATCGACGGCTTTATGGGCAATGGCGGCGTCAATGGCGGAGGCGCGGCCCTGGTTCCGGGCGCGACGGCCGACACGCAGCGCGATTCCGGCATTCGATCCGTATTGTTTACCGACATTGTGGATTCGACCGCGATGACGTCGCGCTATGGCGACGACGCCGCCATCGCCATGCTCCAGGTGCACGATCGCGTCGTACGCGATGCGCTCGGCGCCAATTCGGGGCGGGAGGTCAAGCATACCGGCGATGGCATCATGGCCGCCTTCATGTCTCCCGCCGCCGCGGTGAAGGCCGCGTGCCAGGTTCAGACCGCTCTGCGCGATCACAATGAGAGCGGGCCGCAATTTCCGGTCGGCGTGCGGATCGGAATTTCGGCCGGTGAGCCGGTGGAACAGTCCGATGATCTGTTCGGCTCGACCGTCCAGCTCGCTGCCCGCCTGTGCGCTCAGGCCGATCCGGGACAGGTCCTTGTTTCCCAGGTCGTCGCCGATCTTTGCATCGGCAAGAATTTGCGCTTCGCCGATGCCGGGTCGTGCGAGCTCAAGGGGTTCGAGCAACCCGTGCCGACGCGGGCTGTGGAGATCAGCTGCTGACCTTGCTTTCCGGGAGCGTTTGAGCCATAGGCGCCGCGCCTGGGGCGGCCGTTGGGCTCGCCCCTCGCCAATTTGAACGACAGCCGGAGGGGCGTTTCGCATGGTGCGAACGTCAGCGATCGGCCAAAACATAGGTGCATGGAACATGCCGCTTTACGAGCATGTTTTCCTCGCGCGCCAGGACCTTGCCCAGGCACAGGTCGACGCGCTCGCGGAAAACGCCACCAAGATTATCGCCGATAACGGCGGCAAGGTGGTCAAGACCGAGAATTGGGGCCTTCGCGGCCTCGCCTACCGCATCGCCAAGAACCGCAAGGCGCATTATGTCATGCTCGACATCGATGCCCCGGCTCCGGCGCTTGCCGAGCTGGAACGCCAGACCGGCATCAACGAAGATATCATCCGCTACATGACGATCCGCGTCGACGAGCTTGAGAATGGCCCCTCGGCCATGATGCGCAAGTCCGACCGTGATCGCGGTGAGCGTGGCGACCGTGGCGATCGCGGACCTCGTGGCCCGCGCCGCGAGCGCGAAGAAGTGGAGGCTTAAATCATGGCACGTCCCTTCTTCCGCCGCCGCAAGTCCTGCCCCTTCTCGGGCAAGGACGCCCCCCGCATCGATTACAAGGACGTCCGTCTGCTCCAGGGCTTCGTGTCCGAGCGTGGCAAGATCGTCCCCAGCCGCATCACCGCGGTGTCGACCAAGAAGCAGCGTGAGCTGGCGAAGGCGATCAAACGCGCCCGCCACATCGGCCTGCTTCCCTATGTCGTGAAGTAAGGAGGGCTGTAAGATGGAAGTCATCCTGCTCGAACGCGTCGAGAAGCTCGGCCAGATCGGTGACGTCGTCACCGTGAAGAACGGCTTCGCGCGCAACTATCTGCTGCCGAACAAGAAGGCCCTTCGCGCCAATGAGGCGAACAAGAAGGTCTTCGAAGCCAACCGCGCGAAGATCGAAGCCGACAACGCTTCGCGGCGCTCGGACGCCGAGGCCGCCTCGAAGGGCGTCGACGGCAAGACGGTCCAGCTGATCCGCCAGGCGTCGAACACCGGCCAGCTCTACGGTTCGGTCTCGGCCCGCGACATCGTCGAGGCGCTGGAAGCCGAAGGCGCCAAGGTGTCGAAGAGCCAGATCGTGCTCAAGACGCCAATCAAGGCGATCGGCATGCACGAGGTGAAGGTCGCCCTTCACCCCGAGGTCAGCGTGACCGTCAAGGTCAACGTCGCTCGCTCGCCCGAAGAGGCCGAGCTGCAGGCGCAGGGCATCGACGTGATGGCGTCAATGTTCGAGCGCGACGAAGCCGGCTTCACCGAGGAGTTCGACCCGAACGCCGAGCCGGGCGTGGTTCCCGAGGAAGCTCCTGCGGCCGAGGCCGAGGCTCCGGCTCCCGCCGAAGCTGCTGCGGACGAGGGCGAGGAAGCCTAAGCCTTCCCGCCTTTGGGCAAGAAATGAGCCGCCGGGTATGATGCCCGGCGGCTTTTTTCATGCGCCGGCCAATCCGTTCGTCGCATCGCGCCGGCGCGGCCTTCGGCTGCGCATGGCGGATTACCGCCAAAGCAACGGTCGGCCGGGCGACTTAGCGGACAATTCGTCGCATCGGGACAGATGCCGACGGAACGGGAGCGCCAATCCCCTTGTTTACCAATCAAGAGCGCGGGGTTTTGTGAAGGAGGAATAATCCATGGAAAATCGTGAAAGCCAGAACCCCTCGACCGGCCGCGAATCCGACATCAGCAAGTCGCAATCGCAACAACAGCCCTCCGGGTCCGAAAATCGGCAGCAGCAACCCGACGCCGAACAGAGCGGCGACCAGGCCGCCACGGGCCAGCAGCAATCGGGTCAGTCCGGCCAGCCGAACACCGGCCAGGACACCGCCAGTCAATCCGGCTTCGGCGAAACGGCGACGCAGCAGCGCAACGACGTCGAAGGATCGTCGATCGACCGGCAGCCGACCGGTGAAGCGGAAAGCGGCTTTGTGGGATCCGAAGGCCAATCCGACAGCAGCAGCGAGCTGGTCGAGGACGAAGACCAGCAGTTCCGCAAGGACGGCCAGGGCGCTCCCGAAGGCAAGTAATTCCTAACCGGCCGCGCTCACCCCGGTGGGCGCGGCCGCTTTCTTAAGGTCACAAAGTTCCTGGACAACAGCGCGAAAACCGACTGGATTTGCGACCTTAAGGATTAGCGGATCCGGTAATAGTCGGCGACCCGGTCGAGGGCGAGCGACAGGACCAGCTTTCCCGCGCGGGCCGGCCAGCCCAGGGCGCTCTCCGCCTCGCGCATTCCCTCGCCGGCGCAGACGACGCGCCATAAAATATCGCTAAGCCCGGCTCCCGCCGTCGCGACCGCTTCATCGAACCGCCGCTTCGCATCGATCTGCGCGCCGTTGAGATCGATGCCCGGCGCCGACCCGCCGCGCGAACGGGCGATCGGTGCGGCATCCCACGACATGGTGACCCGCGGCGCCAGCTGGCTACGTTCCCAATCCATCCGGAGGCGCTCGCCGGCATCGAACTGACGGCGGCTGACATGGCCGCGCGCGAAGAGCCAGCCGAGCGGGCTTTCCGCCAGGTTCACCGTCACCGACCGGACCGGCCGCCCCTTCCTGTCCCGATCGTCAGGGCGTGAGCGTTCGGCGAGCAGTCGGGAAGTGGTCATGCGCATCTCCTGGTTTCGAGTCGCATCCCCCTTGCCATAAGGGCGAATTTGTAGGACAGCACAAAAACCAATCTGGTTCGCGTATGAGGGGATGGGCATGATTACGAGAATTCGCGAGGTGCGTCGCGCGCGCGGCATGACGCTGGACGAAGTCGCCAAGGCCTGCACCCCCTCGACCACGCCGCAAACCATTGGGCGGCTGGAAACCGGCACTCGCACCGTTTCGGTCGGCTGGCTCAATCGCATCGCGGCGGCGCTGGGCGTCGAAGCCGCCGACCTGGTCGATCACCCGGACAGGGCCGAGTTGCCTGTGGTGGCGATCCTGGGCCCCAATGGCGCCACCGCGCCCAAGCGCCATGCGCTGGTCGTCCCGCCCAAGGTCGCCGCCGGCCAGATCGCGATGACGGTATCCGCCAGCACCGGCGACTATCGCGCCGGCGATGAAATCTGGTGCGAGCATCTGGAGCCCGAAGATTTCTCAAGCGCGCTAAACCGCGACGTGCTGGTCCCGCGCCCGGCTGGCCGATTCCTGTTCGGCCGCCTGATCGGACGTGAGGACGGCAAGCTGCACCTGCTTCCCCTCGGCGCCGGCGGCCGCCAGACGGTCGTCACCGATCCGCCCTGGGCCGCGATGGCGGTCAGGCTGGTCCGGCCCCTGTAATTTTGGAGGAAACGACCGCGTTGCAGCGGCCGCCAGTTCCCGCCCCGCTACTTCAGGACTTCGCGCCGCTGGACTGCGAATCGCCGTTGGTGGTCGGATTGCCACCATTTTCGGCTGAGCCGGCCCTGATCTGCCGGACTTCGGGCTTTTGCCAAGGCTTTTTGGCGGGTGCCGCCCCCTCCCCGTGTCGAATATTCATACCGAGCTCCTTCAAATGACCAGTTCTTCGTAACAGCCGAAGTCATTTTCTGGCAACTTCCGATTTAATTCGCGCGATTTAACGGATTATGCCCGATTTTGATTAACGAGCCGGCGCGCACTTGCCCAAAGCCCGGTCGCATGGCATCGGGCCGCCTCCGCGATGCGCGGGCGCTTAGCTCAGTTGGTAGAGCATCTCGTTTACACCGAGAGGGTCGGCGGTTCGAGCCCGTCAGCGCCCACCAGCCTTGCGACGGTCAGTCCGGGGGGACTGACCTAAAACAACGCTTCCGACGCGAAGCGAAGGGGCGTCGGTCGCCAAGCCTAAACCGCTTCCCCGATCACTTTGTGGACCGCCGCGATCGCCAACGCATCGACTTCGAACGTCGCATCGGGGTTGAATTGCCTGAGCTCGACCCCGGAAGCCGACCGCCGAACCAGTTCCTTGATCAGAATGTTCGGCTTTGGCCCCTCACCGGCCAGCCGGACAAGCACATCATCCCCGGCAGCAACCGCGGCGGCGGGCGACACGAGCAGCGGACGGCCGAGGCGGAAGCGGGGCCACATCGAGCCTTCCGCCACGGTGACCCCATAAGCTTCCCGGTCTCCCGCCAGGCTCGCAGGCCGCGCCAGCTGTCCGGCGGCATTGCCGAGGTCGAGTTCCGAAAGCCCAACACCGCGGCCGTCGTCCTGCCACTCGCCGGCACTCGCGGCCGCAAACAGCGGAACCGGCGGGAGGGGCGCGGCGCGCCACGGTTGGGCCAGGGCATCGCCGACCCCCGAACCATCCGGACCCCCGGGATGGGATGCCTCACCAATCCGTAGCGCTTCGAATTCGGCCAGAGACGATCCGGCGGCGGCAAGCAGTTTCTCAAGCGTCCGCCGCGAAGGGTTCCCGTGGCGGCGCATGTCGGTCCAGACCGTGCGGCTGACCCCCGCCTTCACGGCCCAGGCGTTGGGGGTCAGCTCTTCGGGCTTCATCCGCATCAGGTCGCGATACAGCGGCGGTTCGTCGGTCAGGACCATGGCGGCACTGTCGGGCAGAGGAAATTGATCCGCAACGGACCAATCGCATTGCCGATGTCAGATATGTCTGACACGCTTCGGGCATGGGCAGTTGCGTATCATCCCATTCAGATCACGGCGGTCCGGCCGACTTCGCCGAAATAGCGGCGCATGGCTTCGCTCGCTTCGCGCGACAGTTCGATGAAGACGCGGCGGCCGTCGTGCGGGTCGGCTTTGCGCTTGAACAGCCCGGCGTCCGTCATCGTCTTGATCCAGCGAAGCGCGGTCGTCGCCGGCACTGCGGCGGCGATACAGAGCGACGAGACGGGCACACGATGCTGGGCGATTTCCGCCTGCAGCAGGTCGAGCAGCATGTCCCACGCCGGGTCGGCGAACAATTCTTCGTCGAAGAAGCGGGCGCGGAGACGCCGGGCGCGGATGACCTGGCGTACCGTCTCGATCGAGACGGCGGGCACTTCGCCCTTGGCGACGGGCTCGTTCCGGTTGGCGGCGGGCGTGGCCGGCCCGACCGACAGGCGGGCGAGCGTCGCGGCGATGCGGCTGACCTCGTCGGACAGCTGGCGGAGACGGACGGCACTCGGCTCCGACGCGACGTCGTGCAGCCGGGCGGGCCGGTTCCTGCGGGATGTCGCGAGCGCCAGGGCGGTCACGCGATCGGCCGGGGTCGGGTCGACGAGCAACTCGACATTGGGGTCGGTGAGGCGCGCCGCGATCGGATCGATCAGCGCCGCCGGCGCCGCCACGACCGCCGGGAAGCGTCCGCTTGCCGCCTCCGCTTCGATCCGGTCGAGCAACCGGTCGAGCGTGGCGCCGCCGTCGGCATCCACCTCGACCCAGACCGCGCTCGCCGCCGCCTGGACCGAAAGGCGGTCGGCCGCTTCGTCGATGGTGACGGGCGCAAGCCGGAGTCCGGCCGCCTCCACCGCCGCGGCGGCATTGTCCAGCGCCTGGTCGGACGAGGCAGCGACAAGCACCGGCGGCGGGCCTGCATAATCGCCAAAGGCCGATGCGGGGGAACTGCTGCTCACGTCCATAATCCACCACTTTCGTGACGAAAGGAACCGAGCAGGATGTTGTTAGACGCGAAAGCGGAGCAATGTCAGCCCGAATTTCCTCCATTTCGGTGGCGGCTGTTACAGCTCAACAGGGAACCGGCGGCTACCGGCGGGCGGGTATGACGCAACCCGGCCACTTCCGCCCCAGCCAACGCAGCCTGTGGCTGACCGAGCTTGCCGCCGCCCTGGAGCAGGCCCAGCGTGTGCTCGACCGGCTCGATCCGGAATCCGCGCGGTCGGACGAGACATTGCATCTTCGCGGTCGTATCGCGGCGATTTGGTCTGAAGTGGACCAGTTGCGCCGGGGCACGTTCGCTCGTGGCGGGACTGGCGGGGGCGGGCCGAAGCGCGCTCCGGTCTGGTGGTAGGCTATACGCCTTCCGGCAAATCGCCGCCGCCCGCGAACGGCTCCATATATGGTCCGATCGGCGGCGCTTCCCAACCGGCGGTCGCGCAGAAACCACGGTTGAGGAAGGCGGCCTTGCCGTAGCGCAGCGGTGTCCCGTCGAGCCCGTCCACGCGGCCTCCCGCGGCTAGCAGCACGGCATGGCCGGCGGCGGTGTCCCACTCGCTGGTCGGCGAGAGGCGCGGGTAGATGTCGGCGCGCCCTTCGGCGACGATGCAGAATTTGAGTGACGAGCCGATGGAGACATGCTCGCACTCGCCCACCGCCTCGCGCAGATAGTCCACAGTGCTTTGCGTCAGGTGCGATTTGGAGGCGACGGCATCGAGATTGGGGCTGCGCTCGCGGGTTCGGATGGCGCGGCGGCCGGAGGCGTCCTCCGCAAAGGCACCCTCTCCCACCAACCCGCCCCACAGCCGGTCGCAGGCGGGCTGATAGACGACGCCAAGGCGTGGCGAGCCACCTACGATCAGCCCGATGTTGACGGTGTAATCGTCGCCCCCACGAACGAATTCCTTAGTGCCGTCGAGCGGGTCGACCAGGAAATAGGTGTCGCCATGCGCCGGGATGCGGCCAGCTGCGACTTCCTCCTCGGCGATAATCGGGATAGCCGGTGCGGCCTCGGCCAGCGCGGCCAGGATGATATGCTCCGCCGCGCGGTCGCAGACCGTGACGGGGGATTCATCCTGCTTGGTCTCGACCTCAAACCCCCGTTCGACGAGCTTCAATATCTCCGCCCCTGCCTCCCGAGCCGCAAGGACGCACGCTTCGAGGAGCGCGGCTTCATCCATCAGCGCGGCGCCATCCGGATTCCGCCGTCGAGGCGGATGCTTTCGGCGTTGAGGTAGGTGTTTTCGACGATGAACACGGCCAGCCGACCATATTCTTCGGCCTGGCCGAGGCGCTTCGGGAAGGGCACCTGCGCCGCCAGCGCGTCCTGGACGTTGGGCGGCATCATCGCGACCATCGGCGTCTTGAACACGCCCGGAAGGATGGTGTTGACCCGCACCCCGTCGTTCATCAGGTCGCGCGCGATGGGGAGCGCCATCGCCAGCACGCCGCCCTTCGACGCCGAATAAGCCGCCTGGCCGATCTGCCCGTCTTCGGCGGCGACCGAGGCGGTGTTGATGATCACCCCGCGCTCGCCGTCCTCCAGCGGGTCGGCCTGGACCATGCCGTAGGCCGAGTAGGCGATGCAGCGGAACGAGCCGATGAGGTTGATGCCGATCGCCAGCTCGAACTGGTTCATCGGGTAGCGCTTGAGCTCGCCCGTCGCCTTGTCCTTGCCGACCGTCTTGGCGGCGTTGGCGACGCCGGCGCAGTTGACCAGGATCCGCTCCTGCCCGTGCGCGGCGCGAGCCTTGTCGAACGCCGCGGCGACCTTCTCGTCGCTGGTCACGTCGACCTCGCAGAAGACGCCGCCGATCTCCGCCGCGACCTTCTCGCCCTTGTCGGCGTCGCGGTCGAAGATGGCGACCTTCGCGCCCTTGGCCGCGAGCGCGCGAGCGGTCGCCTCGCCGAGGCCCGATGCGCCGCCTGTGACGACCGCTGCTGTTCCGTCGATTTTCATTCGCCGTTCCCTTTTTCGTCATTCCCGTGCAAGCGGGTACCCAGTATTTTTCTCGCACAAAGCCACGAAGGCACAAAAAGTGAAGATGGCCACTTCGTGGCTTTGTGGCTTTGTGCGAACTCTAATTGTCCATCTTTTCGATCTTGGCGAGCAGCGCATCAACCTGCACCTGCGTCCCAGCCTTGGCGTTCAATTCCGCGACCACGCCGTCGAACGGCGCGACCAGCCCATGCTCCATTTTCATCGCTTCCAGCGTCAGCAAGCGTTGCCCCTTTGCAACCTTTTCGCCCTGCGAGACCTCGACGCTGGTCACCTTCCCCGGCATCGGCGCGAGAATTGCACCGTCGGCTGCTGCAGCGCCCACCACGCCCCGGGGGCAATATTGGGAAATGGCAAAAGTAGTGCCCGTTTCTGTGATGTAGAGCCTCTCAGGTCCGCGATAAGCTCCGGGAGCGTAAATCGTCCATCCAACGCCACGTTGATCCGGCCATTCAACCTCAACATCGACGGGTTCGCCATTAAGGCTGAGCCGCGCAACATGCTTTGGGAGCGAGTTGAGGCGCCAATCTATCAGCGGGACGACTGGCTGCTGCTGCCCATACAGCTCAAATGAGATCAGCGTTGCTGCAAGTTGACTTAGCTCTTTCGATGACGGCCGTTCTGGTCGCCTCACAAGCTCAGCCTCTCGGCGGGCGATCAATCCAGTATCAATCTTGCCCGATTGAAATTCGTTACTCAGCAGGGCGGCGCGGATGAAAGTTGCATTTGTTTGAACCGGCCAAACTCCCGTTCCGGCCGCGACCTCAGCTAGCTCATTGGTGGCCTGCTCCCGGGAAGGGGCATGGACGACCAGCTTAGCGATCATGGGGTCATAGAAGGGGGAAACCTCATCACCCTGTTCCACGCCAGTTTCTATGCGCAAATCAGGCACCGGCCCCGACATATTCCCCACGAAACCTGAAAACAGTTCATCTGCGGCAAAGGGCACAATTCCTCTGTTGAACTGCAGGTGCTCCAGCCGCCCAACGCTTGGCAGGAACCCCTTCGCCGGATCCTCCGCGTAAAGGCGCGCTTCCATCGCCCAGCCGTTGATCGACAGCTCGTCCTGCGTTCTCGGCAGCTTCTCGCCGCTCGCGACCCGCAGCTGCCATTCGACCAGGTCCTGGCCGGTGATTTCCTCGGTCACCGGATGCTCGACCTGGAGGCGGGTGTTCATTTCCATGAACCAGATGCGGTCGGCCTTGAGGCCCTTGGATGCGTCGGCGATGAATTCGATCGTACCGGCGCCTTCATAGTTGACCGCCTTCGCCGCGCGCACGGCTGCGCCGCACACCGCCTCGCGGGTTGCCTCGTCCATGCCGGGCGCCGGGGCTTCCTCGATCACTTTCTGGTGGCGGCGCTGGAGAGAGCAGTCGCGCTCGAACAGATGGACGACATTGCCGTGGCTGTCGCCGAACACCT
>CAMPIY010000017.1 GCA_946886645.1 uncultured Sphingomonas sp. | reverse complement strand
CGACGAAGCTGGCGCCCATCAGGATCGACGCCTTGGTGTCCGCCATGCCCGACAAGGTGATATTCGTCGCATTGGCCGCGACCAGCAGGTTATGGACCTCTTTCGGGAAGACCGGATCGTCCGGGTTCACCAGTTTCTCGGTCATCGCATACCCCCTGCGTGGCTTCGGCCCATGCAACCCCGCTTCGGCGAAGAAGGCAAGCCAATCTTGGGCAACGACGCCCGCGTGAGGTCAATCATTGAACGGGTTATGCCCAACGCCTAGCAGTAATGCGTGAAACCCAAGCTGCTCACGACGATCCGCGATTATAGCTGGCACGCCTTTTTCAGCGATGCGCTGGCCGGTGTGACGGTTGCCCTGGTAGCCCTGCCGTTGAGCATTGCGATCGCGATCGCATCCGGAGCAGACCCGAAAGCCGGCCTCGTCACCGCGATCGTCGGAGGCCTGCTCGTCTCCATGCTTGGCGGCAGCAGGGTGCAGATCGGCGGGCCGACGGGTGCATTCATCGTGGTCGTCTATGGAGTCATCCAGCAGTTCGGCTTTGACGGCCTCCTTCTCGCGACGTTGATGGCGGGCATCATACTCATCATTGGCGGCATGGTACGTGCGGGGCGCTTCGTCGCGCTGGTGCCCGAGCCCGTCATCGAAGGGTTCACGGTCGGGATCGCCGTGATTATCGCCGTAAGCCAGATCAAGGATCTGCTGGGTCTCTCCTCGGTGAAGGCGTCGGCAGACCTGATCGAGGTGTTGCCGGCGCTTTGGGCCGCGCGGGAAGCCATCAATCCCATGGCGCTCGCCATCGGCATTTTCTCCATCGCCGGTATTGCACTGCTTCGCCGTCTTGCGCCCTGGTTTCCCGGTTCGTTGCTCGTTGTCGCCGCAGCCTCGGTAATGGTCGCATCCATGCTCCTGCCGGTCGACACGATCCAGTCGCGCTTCGGCGCCCTGCCCGTCGGCTGGCCCAACCCGTCGCTGCCGCACATCAGCATCGCACGGATTAGCGAGTTGCTCCCATCCGCTTTTGTCATCGCCTTCCTGGCGGCGGTGGAATCGCTACTGTCCGCAATCGTCGCCGATCGCATGATCGGCGGACGGCACCGCTCGAACGCGGAGCTTATTGCGCAAGGTGCCGCCAATATCGCCTCGCCCTTGTTTGGCGGTTTACCGGCGACAGGTGCCATCGCCCGGACGGCCACCAATGTCCGCGCGGGCGGGCGCACGCCGGTGGCAGGGATCGTGCACGCCCTGACGATCTTGCTGGTCACGCTGGGTGCCGGCTGGCTTGCAGGTTATCTAGCCATGCCCGCCCTCGCCGGCCTCCTCATCGTAACGGCCTGGATCATGAGCGAGCCCGGCCGCTGGAGTGAACGGATGAGACTGCGGCCTGGCGACCGCACCCTGCTGTTCATGACGATGATCCTGACGGTTGTCACCGACCTCACGATCGCGATCGCGATCGGAACGGTGGCGGGCCTGGGCTTGCGGTTGGTGCGCAGGGACGTTGAACCTGCGGATTGGGCACCGTCGGACCGATCGAAGCTCTGACGGACAATGATCCCTACCATCCGAACGATTTGAGCGCCTCCGCTTCGACACGGGAAATCCAGCGGTCCTTGCACAGCGTATAGGCGTTGCTGTCGGCGGGGTGCCTGGCGGCACAGCCCTGTTTCATCCGCTCGTAGTCCTGCGCCTTCTCCGGTCGGGCGCGGAGGTAATCGCGGAAGGCGAGGTGGCGGTGAATGCTGCGGTCGCCGTCGGCGTAGCAATGAAGGTGGAATTTGCGCAGGCCGGTCGCACCATCGGTCAGGGTGCAATAGCGCCGCCCCTCCAGCCCATATTCGCCATGCCAGGCATAGCCCAAGGCTTCCAGCTGCTGCCTTGCCCCTTCGATGCCTTCAAGATCCTGCCCGATTCCCATCAGGTCGATGATCGGCTTGGCCAATATGCCGGGAATCGAGGTCGAGCCGACATGGTCGACCGTTGAGATGGCGGGGAATGTCGCCCGCAATATCCGTGTCGCCTCCTGCTCTGCCTGTTCGGCCCAGAGCGGGTCGTGCGGAAGGAGCTGGACGGCATAGGGCGGAAGCATGGGCTATGGTGACTCGTGACGGCCCCGTCATCAAGCGGAATACGATCCTATCGTTCGATAGCTTTGCGAAACGATCCGTTTGTGCTTCATCTGATGCTCCAGACCCTTTCGGGGGAGCGTCGGGCGCGGGCCGTCAGGCGGCGGCCTGCCCCGGCCACTGGGAGAAAGCCCTCGATCGGCCCCCGACGATCGAGGGCTTTCTTGCCTTCTCCGCCGGGCCGTCCTTCCGCCTCTTTCCCGCCCCAATCGATTGCGAAAGCGCATCGCCCCAACTAGGACGCGATCATGACCGACAGTGCCGACACAGACGCCAGGGTGAAGGCCCTGATCGAGCCGTTCAACAAGAAGGGGATCGAGGTCACCGACCAGACCCGCTTTGCCCAGGACCTGGAGTGGGACAGCCTGACGGTGCTCGATTTCGTCGCCAATATCGAGGACGAGTTCGACATCCTCATCACCATGAACCAGCAGGCCGAGATCGAAACGGTCGGCCAGCTGGTCGAGGCCGTCGACAAGCTCAAGGCCGCCTGACTTGACCGACCTTTTCTCCAAGTTCGACCCGCTGATCGAGACGCGCGAGCAGCTGCTGTCGACCGGCGTCACCGACCCGTTCAACCTGGTGATGGAAAGGGTCGTCTCTCCCACCGTCGCCATCTGCAACGGGCGGGAAACCATCCTGCTCGGCACCTACAATTACATGGGCATGACGTTCGACCCCGACGTCATCGCCGCCGGCAAGGACGCACTCGACAAATTCGGGTCCGGCACCACCGGAAGCCGGGTGCTCAACGGCACCTATGTCGGCCACAAGGAATGCGAGGAAGCCCTCAAGGACTTCTACGCCATGGATCATGCCATGGTGTTCTCCACCGGCTACCAGGCGAACCTCGGCATCATTTCGACGATCGCGGGCAAGGATGATTATATCGTCCTCGACATCGACAGCCATGCGTCGATCTACGACGGCTGCGCGCTTGGCAACGCCAACATCGTCCCGTTCCGCCACAATGACGTCGATGCGCTGGAGAAGCGGCTGAAGCGGCTGCCCGAAGGGGCCGGCTGCCTGGTCGTGCTTGAGGGCGTCTACTCCATGCTGGGCGATCTCGCGCCGCTCAAGGAAATGGTGGCGGTGTCGAGGGCCCACGGCGCGATGGTGCTGGTCGACGAGGCGCACTCGATGGGCTTCATCGGCGAGAATGGCCGCGGCGTGGCCGAGGCGCAGGGCGTGATCGACGACGTCGATTTCATCATCGGCACCTTCTCCAAATCCGTCGGAACGGTCGGCGGCTTCTGCGTCTCCAACCATCCGAAGTTCGAGATTCTGCGGCTTGTCTGCCGCCCCTATGTCTTCACCGCCTCGCTTCCGCCGAGCGTTGTCGCCACCGCCGCGACCTCGATCCGCAAGTTGATGCACAGCAAGGCCAAGCGCGATCATTTGTGGGAAAACAGCCAGAAGCTGCACGCGGGCCTCAAATCGCTTGGCTTCAAGCTCGGCACCGAGGAGCCGCAATCGGCGATCATTGCCGTCATCATGCCCGACCTCGAAAAAGGCGCGGCGATGTGGGAAGCGCTGCTGCACGAGGGCCTTTACGTCAACCTCGCCCGGCCGCCCGCAACGCCGGCGAACATGACCTTGTTGCGTTGCTCGCTATGCGCCGAACATTCGAGCGAACAGGTCGACGAGATATTGGAAATGTTCGCCGCGGCGGGACGGAAGACCGGGGTCATCGGCTAAACCGAGGAACCGGCCCATAATCGGGGGTTTCATCCGCAAATTCGCGCGTTTACAGTGACGCCATGACGCCGGGGGACGAGCCAAGGTTTGACTGGCGCCGGGGCGGAGCCGCGGCGGTTGCCCTTGTTGCGACCCTGATCCTGCTGGGGATGGTCGTGCTGGTCGCGATGACCAACACGGCGCGCGACAAAGCCCTGGAGGCCGAGCGGCACGCCTATGACGTGACCCTGCTCACCCGCACGATCGATGCCAGCGTCGCCCGCGCCGAAGCCGCGGTCGGCCGCTACGCGCTGGACGAAAGCCAGGAGACGGGAAGCCGCTATTACGCGCAATGGCGGCTGGCCGAGCAGCAGATCGCCCAGCTGGAGCGATCGGTCAACGGCGACCCGGACCAGCGCCGCCGCGCCCAGGAGCTTCGCCGGCTGTTCGATCAGCGGGGGCAGCAGTTCAGCACGGTCGCCCGCTACGTTCAATCCCGGCAGAAGGCTTACGGCCTCAACTATTGGTTCTACATCACCACCGCGCAGGACATCGGCAAGGATGTCCGGGTCAAACTGGCCCAAATCGCCGACGCCGAGCGAGGGGCACTATCCAACAAGATCAAGGAAACCCAATTCTTCTCGGCCGAAGCCGACCGCCTGACCGATTATCTCAGCTGGCTGGGGGTCATTGTCGGGCTGTTCGCGATCTTCATGGGCTATGTCGCGGTCCAGGCGCTCCGCCTGAACGCGGCGTCGCGCAAGGAAGCCGATTCGGAATTCGAACGCGCCGAGCAGCTGGAAGAAGCGGTTCGTGAGCGGACTCAGGAACTGTGGGAAGCGAACAGGGCGCTGAAAGCCGAGGCGGAGGAGCGCAAAGCGGCCGAGGCGCAGCTTCGCCAGGTCCAGAAGATGGAAGCGGTTGGACAGCTGACCGGCGGCATCGCTCACGACTTCAACAATATGCTGGCGGTCGTGGTCGGCGGCATCGACCTTGCCCGTCGCCGCCTCAACGGTCCCCGGCGAGAGGTGATGAACCACCTGACCAATGCGATGGAGGGCGCGACGCGCGCCGCCGCGCTCACCCGCCGGCTGCTATCCTTTGCCAGGTCGGAGCCTTTGCTGCCGGAGCGGGTGGATAGCGCGAAGCTGCTTGGCGGAATGAGCGAACTGCTCGATCGCACGCTTGGCGAACGGATCACGGTCAATACGGACCTGAATGCCGAAGCATGGCCGGTGTTCGTCGATCCGCACCAGCTGGAAAATGCGATCGTCAATCTCGCGGTCAACGCCCGCGATGCCATGGACGGAACCGGCACGCTCACCATCCGGACCAGCAACCGCAAGATGGCATCCAATTCGGTCGGTGACATCCGATCGGGCGATTATCTGCGTATCGAGGTCATCGATACCGGCTGTGGCATGACCCCCGAGGTCAAGGAACGGGCGTTCGAGCCGTTCTTCACCACCAAGGAGGTGGGCAAGGGAACCGGCCTGGGCCTGTCGCAGATTTTCGGCTTCGCTCACCAGTCCGGCGGCGAAGTGGGCATCGAGAGCGAGCTTGGCAAAGGCACCACCGTATCGATTTACCTGCCCCGAACCGAGGCGGCCGCCAGCAACGTTCGCACCCATCCCGCGGTGCAGGCAAGGACTGAGGAGGATCTGACGGTGCCAGGCGCTCGAATCCTGCTGGTGGAAGACGACCCGCGGGTCCGCGGCGCGACGGTCGGCGCGCTGGAAGATCTGGGCTATGAACCGATTGCATGCTCGAGCGGGGCGGAAGCGCTGGCCCTGTTCGACAGCATGGAGTTCGACCTCGTCGTCTCCGACGTCATCATGCCCGAAATGACCGGTCCCGAAATGATCCGCGAGATCAAGGCCCGGCGCCACGACATCGCGGTGCTGTTCGTCACCGGCTATGTCGGAGAGGGCGAAGGCGACGATTTGATCGGCTATGATTTGCTTCGCAAGCCGTTCACCGTGAACACGCTGGCAAGCTCGGTCGCGGCCGCGCTGTCGAGGCGGCCTAGCGAATCGCCCCCGATCGGAGGAGCCGCGGCAGCAGGCTGATCGCCGCGAGCAACGGATGGCGTTTCTGCCAGGGTTTAAGTTCGATCGACGTGCCGGCGTGCCGGTTGATCTTCCAGGCGATATATTCCGCGCCGCCCGCATAGGTCGCGCTGGCCTTGGCGAGCCGGAGGATGGACAGTGCCTTCCCTTCGAGCCGGCGGCGAGGCCACTGCCCGCCAGTCGCGCCCAAGGGGATTGCCGCAATCGCCGGATCGCTGAACCGTCGATAGCGGCCCGGTTCCGCGTCGACCACGGAAGCGCTACGCCCGCTGCGCTCCGCCCGAAGCTCGGCCGAATAGGTCAGCGCGAACGCCCGTCGCCACCAGTCGAGCGGCTCCTCGCCCTCCCGCCTTCCGGCCGCTGCGAGGAGCGTTGGAGCGGCCCGTGAGACGGCGGCAATGGCGGCTCGCCCCGCCTCGTTGCTCGCCGCCCAGGCCAGCCGCGACGGCTGAGCGAACCGCGCCCACACCGAGACGTTGCGCGTTTCTGGGCCATTCAGACGATGGAAATCCGCCTCGCTCAGCACCGCATATTTCGCGGCGAGTCGGTCGTGCTGGAATGGAAAGACATTGGGCGGGATGAGGGCGTTCGCCTTCGCCAGCCACTTCTTGTCGTAGGCCTCGTCGTAGCTCGATACTATCAGGTAGAAATCGAGCATCAGGCCTTCGAGCTGCTTCTGGCGCAGGCAGCTTCCGTAGAAGAGCACGGCCCGGCTTGCCCCGCCATGTTTCGCGGCAATCGCTTCGGCCATGGCGGCGACGCGCGGGTCGATTGGCTGCGACAACTCCTCCTCGACGAGGTCGCGCAAGGTCTCGCTCATCGAAAACGTCCTAAGCGGCGATGCGAACGAAGGACAGCGGCTGGGCGGGCTTCAACAGGATCGGCTTGCCGACACCGGCGCGGAATGTTTCCCCGTCCAGGATGACCTGGCTCGCTTCGCCCTCGATCGCGATCTCGTCCGCTTCCTCGACATGGACACCGGCCAGCTTGGTCCGGCCCAGCCGGCCCATCAGGCTGGCGAAGAAAGCGCGCAGCATCGACACCGGCTTTTGCTCGACCGCCACGAATTTCAGCGGCCCATTGCCATGCGAGCCGACTTCGCCCGACAGCAGCAGCTTTTCGAGCGTGGTCACGAACAGGAAGGCGAAGCGACCCGTAATCGCGCCTTCGCGGCGGACGCTAACGCTCAGCGGCGCCGGCTCGGGCGGAAGGAAGCTGGCGCGCAATCCGAACACCTGGCGAAGCACGACCGCGATCGCGGTAATGAAATGGCTGACGCTGTTGGGCAGGCCGAGCGGATAGATGCGCTCGCGGCAATAGAGCATGACGTCCGCCAACCCGGCGCCGCCGAGGAACATGCCGATCACCGGCGTAATCCCGCTTTCTCCGCCGGACAGCGAAATCAGCTCGCGCGCCACCAGGTGCGGAGCGAGGTCGGCGCGCGCGATATCCAGCAGCTTTTCGAGCGCGTCGACCGGGTCGCCTTGCGCCCCGAGATCGAGCGCGATGAGGTTGGTCTTGCCGCTCGGCAGCACCGCGACCGGCGGGGTTCCGTCAACGAAATGCCCGCCATTATAGAGCTCGGTCAGCGCAGCCTGGACCGTGCCGTCGCCGCCGTTGATCGCCAGCACGGCGGGCGAAATGCGGGCGATCGTCCGCATCGCCTCGCCGATCTGGTCGGCGCGCTCCACCTCATAATGGAAAATATCGGTATGCTCGGCGCAAAAGGCGCGGATGCGCGGAAGCTGGGCGAGATTCCCCGTCGACTTGGGGTTGCTCAGCAAGGCGATCCGCGGCCGCGACATCAGCTTCCCGCCGGAGCCACGCCAAGGCCCTTGATATAGAGCAGAGTCACGCCGACCCGGGCCGGACCCTTGTCGACGGTGAACGCCGCCTTGGCGAAGGGCGGCTTGGGATTGAGCAGGCTGACCTTCGGGTTGCGCGAATAGCCGCCGCCGTCCTGCCGGTCGCGCTCGCCATTGACGTTGAGGTCGTGATGGACCGCGACCGCATAGCGGCCCGGTGCGGGGACCGGAATGCAGATATCCATTGCGCGGCCGGTGACGGGCACCTTGACCTTGCTGATCCGGCCCTGCTTGTTCAGCCAATGATCGGCGCCATAGAGCGACAGCTTCACCGTTCCCCGCGGCTGCTTGAAGCCGGCGACATGGACCAGGACCGATGGCTTGCCGGCAACGCAGGCGGCGCTGGACGCACCGGCCGGCGCGGGGACCGCTGCCGCGGCCGCAAAAAGGAAGGCGCCACCGAGGGCGAAAAGGGGAATGCGAGAAATGGGCATGACTATCTTATTCGCTCCGCTATAGGCACGAGCGGCGCCTCACCCCTGCCGCTTCCCCCCTTTCAAGGAATCGGCAAGACCGGACGCCCGTTTGCCATGTCGGCTTCCTTTGCGGCCAAATCATGGTGTCACGAGGACGAAAAGGTGCGCTAGGGTTTCGACATGTTGGCGTTGGTCGACCGCTATCTTGCCCGGAACATCGCCGTCCCCCTCGCGGGGACGCTGGTGCTGGCCGCGATGCTGCTGGTGCTCGACAAGATGCTGCGCCTGTTCGACTATGTCATTACGGCAGGCGGCCCGGTCAGCGTGGTGTGGCGGATGCTGGCCAATCTCCTGCCCGAATATTTCTCGCTGGGCATCCCCATCGGACTTTTGCTCGGCATCCTGCTGGCGTTCCGCAAGCTAGCGTTATCGTCCGAGCTCGACGCGCTTCGCGGCATCGGCGTCGGCTACAACCGGCTGCTGCGCGTCCCCTATATTTTCGCGGTGGTGCTGATGATCGTGAACATCGGCATCGTCGGCTGGGTCGATCCCTATGCCCGCTACCGCTACGAAGGGCTTCGCTTCGACCTCAAGTCCGGCTCATTGGGCGCGGCGATCAAGGTCGGGGAGTTCAACGAGTTCGGCAAGCGGATGACGATCCGCATCGACCGCAGCGACGACAACGGCACGCATCTGCACGGCATCTTCACGGCTCTCGACGACAAGTCTGGCATGAAGATCGCGGCGACCGCGTCGGAAGGCCAGTTCCTGTCGACCGACGATCCGGACACGATCATCTTCCGCCTTCAACGCGGCCGGCTGGTGCAGGAGGGTCCCAAGTTCGCGACGCCACGGACTTTGTCGTTCGAAAGTTATGACCTTCCGATCAACCTTCCGGCGATCGACCCCTTCCGGGGCCGGGGCAATGAGTTGAAGGAGCTGACCCTGCCCGAGGTCTACGACCGCGCCTATGGCGACGCGCCGGTCGACAAGGCGGAAAGCCGCGCCGCCCGAGCCAACCTCCATTTCCGGCTGGTCGAAGTGGTGATGATGCTGATGCTGCCCTTGCTGGCGATCGCGCTGGCGGTGCCGCCCAAGCGCAGCAATTCCTCGCTCGGCATCTTTGTCGGCATCGTGATGGTGGTGACCTATCACAAGATCAATCAATATGCGGAAGGCGCCGGCGCCCAGGGAAGGCTGGTGCCCGAGCTTGCGCTTTGGCTTCCCTTCCTAGGCCTCGTCGCGCTGATATTCTGGATGTACCACGTCATCGCGCACCGGCCGGGCGGTCAGCCGATCGGTGCGCTTGAAGCGGCGTTCGCCAAAGTCGGGAAAACAGTCCGGCGGTTGATGCCGAAAAGCCGCTATGAACGGATCGAGGCGGGCGCATGATCAACCTCGACTTCATGCCTTCGCGGCAGCTCGCGGTATATGCCGCCAAGCTGTTCGTGACCCGAAGCCTGGCCGTCCTCATCGCGCTGGTCCTGGTGCTGATGACGCTCGACCTGCTCGGCGAATCCAGCAAGATCCTGAAGGTGCCGGGCAATGGCGAAGCGGAGCTGTGGCGCTATGTCTCGCTCCGCGTCCCGCTATTGGTCTCGCGCTTTCTCCCTTTCTCGGTTCTGCTTGGCGCGCTGATCGCCTTCACGGGCCTCAATCAGCATAGCGAAGTCGTTTCGATGAAGGCGGCCGGATTGTCCGCCCATCAAATCCTGGCGCCGATGATCGCCGCCAGCGTCGGCATCGCTGCCCTGCTGTTCGTGTTCAACGAGACGGTCGTGATCCAGTCGGCGCGAACGCTCGATGCCTGGAGCGATGCCGATTACGAACCGATCCCGCCCGACAGCAACATCCTGTCGAACGTCTGGATTCGCGATGGCAACGACCTTGTCCGCGCCAAGCTCGTCGGTGGCCGCGGGCCGGCGACAAAGCTGCGCGGCGTGACCATTTACGACCGCGAGCAAGGCGCGCTGGCCAGCGTGACCGAGGCCGAACGCGGGGAACAGGTCCCCGGCGGCTGGCGGCTGGACAAGGTGCGCACCTACGATGCGCGGACGAACATGGTCACGACGAGGGACGAGGCGATGGCGATGGTGGGCGTGGAGCCGCAACGCTTCACGCTGGCGCGGGTCGATCCGGCCGAGCGGGATTTCCTTGCCCTGCACGAAGCCATCAACGACCTCGAAGCGGCGGGGCGTCCGACCGAGGAGGCGCGCACCGGCTGGTGGCACAAGATTTCGGGGCCCCTGTCGACGATCCTGATGCCATTGCTGGCCGCGACCGCCGCATTCGGCCTCGCCCGGTCGGGCAAGGTGCTGCTGCGGGCGACGATCGGAATGGCGCTCGGCTTCGCTTATTTTGTCGCCGACAATTTCAGCATCGCGCTCGGGAATATCGGCGCCTATCCGCCGTTCCTCGCGGCCTGGGCGCCGTTCCTATTGTTCCTGCTGATCGGCGAGCTCGTCCTCGTCAGGCAGGAAGAATAGTCAGGCGCGCCAGCTGCTCGCGGCCAGCCGCGCAACCAGCGGCGAGAGCCCCCGATAGCTGGCGTTATGGTAGATGGAGCCGCCATCGAGCGCGGCCGATATCCGCCGGTGCGCCTCGCCCAGCGCATGATAGGGCAGGCCCGGCAACAAGTGATGCAGCGCGTGGTAGCGCAGGCCGACCGGCGCCCACAGCGCAGGCAATGTCGCCGGCGGCGGCACGTTGACGCTGTCGAGATATTGCGCGGTGACGCTCATCGGCTCGCCGTCATTTTCCCAGAGATGAGCGACCAGCGTCCGGACCTGGTTGAGGAACATCACGCCCGACGCGATGCCCAGACCGATCAGGAAAGTGCGCAGCGGCAGGATTCCGGTGGCGGCCATGACGATGAGCGCGATCGCCCATATGCTCGCGGCCACCTCCTGGATCGCCCAGTCACGGGCGAATTTGCCCTGCGGCCTGGGGCGCCGAAACATCGGGTTGATCTGGAGGCCGGAATAGCGGCTGACCACGACGTCGCGCAGCTTCGGAAAGACCAGCGACAGCGGTGCGAGTAGGCCGAAGCGGATCAGCATCCCGATCGGAGCGAGCGCCGCCGCGATCATGAAGACGGGCAAGGTCCACGGCTTCATTAGCGCCAAGGGCAAATATTCGGGATCGTTGGCCGTCCCGTAATAGGTCTTCCCATGATGCTGGTTGTGCACCCCTTCGTAGAGAAAGGAGGGCACCAGCAGCGGTATGCCGATGATGATGTTCCACACGAGGCGGAATCCCGGGACGGCGGCTGGCTTCAGGTGGGTGAGCTCATGGATAAAACTGCCCGCGCGGTAGAGGGCAAGCACCGCGATCAGGGCCGTTACGATCGCGATCGGGGTCGAGGTCGCGCCGACCGTGAGGGCGAGCGAGCCATAGCCGAGCAGCGCCGAACCGATCAGGTCGGTCCAATAAATCTTCGGGTTTGCGCGGTTGAGGTCGCGCGTCAGGTCGGCGGCTGCCTTCAGCATTGCCTTGTCGTCCGACCGCGCAGCCGGTGTCGCGCGGCCGGCGGCCGCGGACTGCTCGCGTGCAAGGGGGATCGTATCGGTCGTCATCGCCGTGCCGTTCGCAATAGATAGTGGCACCATCGTGGCGGAACAATGAACCAAGCGGGGTTGCGCGACGGCGGGCGGCCTGTAACTCATGCGCCCCAATGAACGAGCCGCTCACCATCCGCCCGGTCGAAACCAAGGCCGACCGCAAGGCCTTTGTCGACTTCGCGTGGGAGGTCTACAAGAAGGACCCCTACTGGATCCCGCCCTTGAAGGACGAGGTTCACGGGCTGCTCGACCCGAAGAAGAATCCCTGGTTCGGCCATGGCCGCGCGCAATTGTGGCTTGCGAAGCGGGGCGGAAAGCTTGTCGGACGCATCAGCGCGCAGGTCGACGATCTGGTGCAGGAACATATGGCGCCCGGCACCGGCCAGTGGGGCATGTTCGAAGCGCTGGAGCAGGAGGCAGCGGCCAGGCTGATCGAAACCGCCGAAGGCTGGCTGCGCGAGCAGGGAATGACGCGAGCGCTTGGGCCGATCTCCATTTCCATCTGGGACGAGCCGGGGCTTCTCATCAAGGGCTTCAAGCAATCGCCGATGGTCATGATGGGCCATCACCGCCCTGAGTATGAGGACTGGATCGAGGGGGCGGGCTACCGCAAGGCCAAGGACCTCTACACCTACGAACTCGACATCCGCATCGACATGATCCCGGTCATCGACCGGCTGATCAAATCGGGCGAAAAGAACCCGCGCATCCGGATCCGCAACGTCGACAAGTCGCGCTTCAAGGACGAAGCTGCGATTATTCTCAATCTGCTCAACGACGCCTGGTCGGACAATTGGGGGTTTGTCCCGCTGACCGAGGCCGAGATTGCCTATGCGGCCAAGAAGCTGAAGCCGATCATCTACGAGGACCTCGTCCGCATCGCCGAATATGACGGAGAACCGGTCGCCTTCATGATGACCATCCCTGACATCAACGAACTGATCCGCGACTTGAACGGCGAGCTGTTCCCCTTCGGCTGGGCCAAGCTGCTTTGGCGGCTGAGGAGTCCCAAGACGAAGCGGGTCCGCGTGCCCCTTATGGGGGTTGCCAAGAAGGTTCAGGGCAGCCGCCTCGCGGGGCAACTGGCTTTCATGTTGATCGAGCATATCCGCCTTGCCTGCGTCGGCAAATATGGCGTGACGCACGGCGAGTTCGGCTGGATCCTCGAGGACAATCAGGGAATGATGTCGATCGCCCAGCTACCCGGCGCTGACATCAATCACACCTACCGGATTTACGAGCGCGAGCTAGCCTAGCTCGATCCATGTCGGCGCGTGGTCCGACGCCTTCTCTTCCGCCCGCGCCCATTTGTGGACCCCGGAACCGCTAAGCCGGTCGGCCGCCTGCGGCGAACAGAGCAAATGGTCGATGCGGAATCCCGCGTCGCGCGGCCACGCGCCGGCGGTATAGTCCCAGAAAGTGTAGAGCCGCTCTTCCGACGGGTTGAGCGCCCGCAGCGCGTCGGTCCAGCCCTGATTGACGATCCGGCGATAGGCCGCCTGGCTCTCGGGCTGGAACAAGGCGTCGCCTGACATCACGCGGGTCGAGAACGTGTCGCGATCCTCGGGGATGACGTTGAAGTCGCCGGCGATCACGGCAGGCTTTTCTTCCGCCAGGATTTCGCGGGCTCGCGCTTCGAGCCGGCGCATCCAGCGCAGCTTGTAGTCGAATTTCTCCGTGCCGATCGGATTGCCGTTCGGGAGGTAGATGGACGCGACGATCAGCCCGTCCACTTCCGACTCGATGTAGCGGCTGTGCGTGTCGTCGGGGTCGTCGGGAAGGCCGACCTGCCGAAGCGCGGGAGCGCTGCCACGCGACAGGATCGCGACACCGTTGAAGCCCTTCTGGCCGTGCCACACCGCCTGATAGCCCGCCGCCTCGATCTCCCCGATCGGAAGCGAGTCATCCGCGCATTTCAATTCCTGCAGGCAAACGACATCGGGCTGTTCGCGCTCGAGATATTCGAGCAGGCGCGGCATGCGAGCGCGGATTCCGTTGATGTTGAAGGTGACGAGCTTCACGGCCTCTCCCTAGCGGGGCCGGAATCTCAATCAAACCGAAAAGCTGCTCCCGCAACCGCAGCCCGACGCGGCGTTGGGGTTGGTGACCTTGAAGGCCGCTCCGCCGAGGTCCTCGACATAGTCGACCTGGCTTCCGTCGACGAGGTCGAGGCTGACTGAGTCGACAACCAGCGTCACGCCATCGGTTTCGGTGACGGTGTCGCCGTCCTCAACCTCGCCGAGCGCGAAACGGTAGGAAAATCCGGCACAGCCGCCGCCGTCGACAGCGAGCCGCAATACTGCCGCCCTGCCCTGCTTGTCGGCAATGAAGGCGACGCGCTTGGCGGCGCTTGGGGAAAGGGTCAGGCTGTTCACGCCCGCGATGTAGTGGCGCGACCCCTAAGCGGCAAGTTTAGCGCTTCAGGCCGGTCGTCGGGCCGCCCAGGGCAACCGCGTCCATCGAATGGGTTCCGCCGCCCTTCTGCTGCATCGCAAGCAGATAGTCGTTCGACTTCATGAAGGGGATCGGGTTCACGGCGCGGCCGTCGATCCGGACTTCATAGTGGAGGTGGTTGCCGGTCGAACGGCCGGTCGAGCCCATGCGGCCGATCTGCTGACCGCGGACGACGCGCTGCCCTTCGCGGACAAGGATCGCCGACATATGACCATAGCGCGTTTCGATGCCGCGGCCGTGGTCGATCTTCACAAGGTTGCCGTAGCCGCCATTATTGTAGCCGGCGTCGGTGACGACACCGTCGGCGGTGGCATAAATCGGGGTGCCATAGGCAGCGGCGAGATCGATGCCCTGGTGACGGGCGGCGCCGCCGCGGAACGGATCGGTGCGGGTGCCGTAGCCGGAGGTAAACTCGGCGGTCTTGACCGGCTTGTCCGAGGGAACGGCGATCGCGCTTTCGGCGATATTGTCGAGCTTCTTCCAGCTGGTGAACAGCGATTTGAAGGTCGGATCGGCCTTGGTCGCGGCGTCGAACGGGCCGCCCTGGGCGAGCAGCTTGCCGTCGGCCGGAATGGTGTAGCCCAGCTTGGCGATGACGGCCGGGTCGACCTTGGCGCCGGAGAGCATGTCGGCGAGGACCTGCTGGCGCTGTTCGATCTGCGCGACGCGGGCTTCGGTCGCGGCTGCGAGACGGGCGATGTCTCCGGAAATGCTGGCGGCGGGGGGAGCGACGGGTGCGGGAGCGAAAAGCAGGCGGGTGGTAACGAACGCGGACCAGAGCAGCAGGAGGACCGTCAACGTCAGCATCCCCATTTGCACCGGCGCCGAAAGGCGCATGCGGCGAAGGTGGCTGCCGTCGTGAATGAAGAAGTCACGATCCCGGAAAAGCTTCGCCGTCGCGAACGTCGCTTGGGTCATGGTCCTGACAAGCTCCTAACTCACCGACACCGGTCGCATCGCGTCCGGCGCAGCTTCTTCGATGTTATGGAGCTCCCCAGCCCCGCACTAACCGACGAGAGATTGCCCTCCGCTCATCGGCAGGCTGAAACTGACCCGGACTGGTTAAGCAATTCAACCTTGGGTTCCGTGAGACAGGGTGAACCGTCCGCGCCCTACGACGAACCGTGCAACAAACTTGCGTTAGATTAGCTTTTTAACCAGAATTTATCGGCAAATGGCGGAAAGCCGCCAAGATTCGTCATTTCATCGCCGAATCGTTCTCCGCCATTTTCCTGACCCAATTTCCACGCTACAGCCTTCGGCGGGCCACGCCGTCCCAACGCGGCGCGTGCTCTCTGCAAGGAGAGTTACATTGACGAATACCCCGCCACCAACCGGTGCGGCCTCGCACCGGACCAAGCCTGAACTGCGTCCCGCGCGGCCGTATTTTTCTTCCGGTCCCTGCGCCAAGCCGCCGGGCTGGAGCCCCGA
>CAMPIY010000016.1 GCA_946886645.1 uncultured Sphingomonas sp. | reverse complement strand
GTGAACAGCAGGTGCCGCGGCTCCAGCATGGCGATCTCGACCGCCTGCGGTTCCTTCACCTTCACGATCATGTCGCTCTGGGCGAAGACATCGGCGGCGATCGGCAGGATCTTCGCGCCGACCTTTTCGTAGGCCGCGTCGGAGAAATCGATGCCGGTGCCGGCCTTGGTCTCGACGAACACCTCATGCCCGTGGGCCACCAGCTCCGCGACCGAGGCGGGCGTCAGGCCGACGCGATATTCGTGATTCTTGATTTCCTTCGGCACACCGACGCGCATGATGGGTTCGCTCCAAGTTGGGATTTGGCGGCCCTATAGACGCCGTTGGCGACGATTGCAGCGCCTTTTTGACGTTACGTTTTGGGGCATGCGCTCGATTCAGGCTTCTGGCCGGTTGAGCCTGAAACGATCAAGGTCTAAGGCGGCCCGCCGCGCCGGAAGAGCGCCGTGAGGTGTAATTAAGAATGAATATTTCCGCCGCGGGGACTGCAGAGGTCGCGACCGACGAGCAACCGCAAAGCCACGGACATGTGCAGGGATCGCTGGCCAAGCTCATGGTCGGCGCGGTCGGCATCGTGTTCGGCGACATCGGCACCTCGCCGATCTACGCCTTCCGCGAGACCTTCGCGGGGCATCATACTCTGCGCCCCGACCAGCTCCACATCTACGGCGTGCTCAGCCTGATCTTCTGGTCGATGCTGATTATCGTGGCGCTCAAATATGTCACGGTCATCATGCGCGCCGACAATAAGGGGGAGGGCGGCAGCCTGGCCCTTCTCGCGCTCATCAACCGCACCGCGGCCGAGGGCGAGAAGAAGAAGTGGACGCTGGGCATCGTCATGCTCGGTGTGTTCGCCACGGCGCTGTTCTACGGCGACAGCATGATCACCCCGGCGATCTCGGTCCTTTCCGCGGTGGAGGGCTTGACCACCGTCCAGGCGGGCTTCGAGCCCTACGTCATCCCGACGGCAATCGGCATCCTGATCGGCCTGTTCGCCATCCAGTCGCGCGGGACGGCCAAGGTCGGCCTTCTCTTCGGCCCGATCATGATGGTTTACTTCGTCACGCTGGCGGTGCTGGGCGGGATGCACATCGTCAAGCATCCGGCCGTGCTGCTGGAGATGCTGAACCCCTTCAACGCATTCGAATTCTATTTGTCGGAGCCGCTGCGGGCCTTCATCGCCATGGGCAGCGTCGTCCTCGCCGTGACCGGCGCCGAGGCACTCTATGCCGACATGGGCCATTTCGGCCGCCGCCCGATCAAGTTCAGCTGGCTGTTCTTTGTCATGCCGGCCTTGTTGCTCAACTATGGCGGGCAGGGTGCCCTTTTGCTGTCGCAAACTCCGGCCGAGGCGCTGGAGACGGTCAAGAACCCCTTCTTCTTCCTGGCGCCAGAATCCTTGCGCCTGCCGCTGGTCATCCTCGCGACCCTCGCCACCATCATCGCCAGCCAGGCGGTGATTTCCGGCGCCTTCTCGGTCACCCAGCAGGCGATCCAGCTCGGCTTCATCCCGCGCCTGCGCATCACCCACACCAGCGAACATGCCGCGGGCCAGATATACATCCCGGTGGTGAACTGGGCCCTGATGGTGATGGTCATCCTGCTGGTCGTGATGTTCGGTTCCTCGTCGAACCTCGCCGCCGCCTATGGAATCGCGGTGACCGGCGCGATGCTGATCGACGGCGTTTTGATTTCCGTCGTCCTGTCGACCCTGTGGAAATGGCCGCTGTGGAAGTCGGTGCCGCTGCTCGCCGTCTTCTTCGCGATCGACCTGCTCTACTTCAGCGCGAACCTGATGAAGGTGCCGGACGGCGGCTGGTTCCCGCTGCTGATCGGCGCGATCGCCTTCACCCTGCTCACCACCTGGGCCAAGGGCCGCAAGCTGATGATCGACCGCATGGCCGAGGCGAGCCTGCCGATCGAGGTGTTCATCAAGTCGGCCGCGACCAGCGCCACCCGCGTTCCCGGCACCGCCGTGTTCATGACCACCTCGATGACCGGCGTGCCGCACGCGCTGCTCCACAACCTCAAGCACAACAAGGTGCTCCACGAGCGGGTGATGCTGCTGACCGTCCGCATCGAGGACGTCCCCTTCGTCATCGGCGACCGCCGGATCGAAACCAGGGACCATGGCGCCGGCTTCTTCCGGATCATCCTGCGCTACGGCTTCATGGAGGAAATCGACGTCCCCGCCGCGCTCGCCCGGGTCAAGCAGTGCGGGCCGCAGTTCAAGATGATGGACACCAGTTTCTTCCTCGCCCGGCAGACGCTGATCGCCTCGTCGCGGCCCGGCATGGCGATCTGGCGCGAAAAGCTGTTCGCCTGGATGCTGCGCAACGCCGAAAGCGCGATGGAGTTCTTCAAGCTGCCGACCAACCGGGTGGTTGAGCTCGGGAGCCAAGTCGAGATTTGACCGCGCTCGTCGTCACGGCCGATTTCGCGCCTGACGATTTCGCCTGGCTCGAAGGATTGCGGCGCCGCCATTACCCAATGGAGCGAAACCAGGTGCCGGTGCACTTGACCATGTTCCATGCCCTGCCGCCGTCCGCGCTGGACGAAGCGAAGCGGCAGCTTTCGCTCGCCGCCGCCCTCCCGGCACCCCGGGCCGAACTGGCCGGCCTGATGGACCTTGGCGGAGGAGTCGCCTTTCGGGTGGTTTCGGACGAGCTTGACGCTATCCGGGCCGAGATCGCAGGCCATTTCCACGGAATGCTGGGCGCCCAGGACGCCGCGGGATGGAGGCCGCACATCACCATCCAGAACAAGGTGCCACCGAAAGTTGCCCGTGCGCTGATAGCGGAGCTGGAGCACAGCTTTCGTCCGCGTCCTCTGGGGATCGGCGCGCTGTCCCTGCACCGCTATCTCGGCGGTCCGTGGGAGACGATGGTCCGCTACCCGTTTCGCGGGCACTAGCTGAGGTCGCCGACCCCGTCGCAATTGAGGTCGAACGCGGCCATCCCCGACTCCAGCACCGACGCCAGCATCGGCATGTCCATCAGCTCGTCGATGACATTATTCTCGTCGGCCGCCGCCTCCAGCGCCTCTTCCCAATCGGCCGCCTCATAGGTGCCCTGGCCGACCAGCGCGAAGGCCAATATCTCCTGCAACTGGTCGTCGGCCAGGTCCTCGAGCGCGTTGGTCAGCTCTTCCTCGACGCTGGTGTTGATCGAATCATCGAGGACGGAGAGCGTTTCCTCGCCTTCGTCATCGACATTCTCCGGCGCTTCGCCGCCGTCATAGTCGGTTGGAACCTGGGCCTCATACTCCCGAGCGCGAAGGATGATGCGGCACAACGTCTCGAGCGGCGTAAGCGGTTCCATCGGTTTTTGCTCTCCCTATCTTCCCGCTTGAACGAGGGTGCGGGAAGGCGGTTCCACCCTTGTTGACGGCCTATTGCTCCCCACCTATAGGCCCACCCGCGCCGACGGCGTTAGCGCCTTATTGGGGCGGAGTAGCTCAGCTGGTTAGAGCAGCGGAATCATAATCCGCGTGTCGGGGGTTCAAGTCCCTCCTCCGCTACCATTTCCTGAGACACCGAGCGCAGGCGAGCGATTGCGAAGCAATCGGGAGCCAGCGCGCAGAGATGGCGAAGGCCGGCCGGCCTGCCCCCGGACTTGATCCGGGGGACAGGACCGACGTCACGGATTTACTCCGTGACGGCCACTGCCAAGTATCCCCATTTCGACAGATAATATGCTGCTAGGCCTCTAGATCATTGCGGGCTTGACGTTAATTAATTCATTAGTTAAATGTTTGATCGATGGACAAGGTCTTTGAAGCTTTAGCATCAACGCCAAGGCGCAAGATTCTCGCGTATTTATCCGAGGTAGATCTCACCGCGGGCGAAATTGCTGCCCGGTTCGACATGAGCAAGCCGGCGATCTCGAAGCACCTTCAGATCCTGGAGAATGCGGGTTTGGTAAAGAGCGAGAAGCGCGGACAGTTTGTCCACTATTCGCTTGTCCCCGACAACCTGACCAACACACTCAACGGCTTCGTGCAGCGACTCTGTCCTGTTTCCACGCCGCTGAGGCGTGAGAGTGCAGCCTTGCGCGACACGCGTTCCAGCAAGTCCAAAAAATAGGAGATGGCGATGCAGTTGGTGTCGGGATCGGAGCGGATCATTGCCGACGACAACTGCGACCCAGTGCTTGGCAAAGTGCGATGGGCTCCGGCAAAGTCCCTCTGGATAGGGTTGATGACTGCGGCCGCGGTTGTCCTCGGTCCCATTTATTTCACTTGGGGTGCGTTCGTCCTTTTTGTCGCGACGTGCGGGATTACCCTGTGCGCCGGCCACTCGGTCGGAATGCACCGTAGACTGATCCACAACAGCTTCGCCTGCCCGCTGTGGCTCGAATACGTTTGCGTCTATCTGGGTGTTCTTGTCGGCATGGCCGGTCCTATCGGAATGATCCGGTTGCACGACATGCGCGATTGGGCGCAGCGCCAGCGCGACTGCCATGACTATTTCGCCCATCGTGCGGGTTTTTGGAGGGACGGCTGGCATCAGCTTCATTGTCGGCTCGATCTGAAGGAGCCTCCTGAGTTTCGCCTCGAGCCGCGTCTAGACCATGATCGTGTATACAGCTGGCTCGAACGGACGTGGATGGCCCAACAGCTTCCTTGGGCGATCGCCTTCTTTGTCTTTGGAGGCATGCCTTGGGTTGTTTGGGGCGTCTGTGCGCGGGTTGCTGTCTGCGTTACGGGCCATTGGCTTGTTGGGCACTATGCGCACCGTGAGGGTGGCCAGACGTGGGTAGTCAACGGCGCCTGCGTTCAAGGTTACGACGTCAAGCTCGCGGGCCTTATCAGCATGGGAGAGAGCTGGCACAACAATCATCACGCATTTCCTGGCTCAGCAAGGCTCGGGCTTGAACCAGGTCAGGTTGATCTCGGGTGGACGCTGCTCCTCGCATTTGAGCGTTGTGGATTGGCTTGGAATATCGTGACGCCCGAGGAACTGCCCCATCGGCCTGCACTCAGGCGAGTTGCCGAACGAGGTGAGGGCTGTCCGCTACTCGCTCGGCTTCTGGCGCAGGCGTAAACAGATGAGCGACCGTCGAAGTATTACACAGCTGCTTGCCGAGGCCAGCCGAACCAAGACCTTCCAGGTCGTCGCGGGGACACTGTCAGGTGTCACGATCATTCTGCTGGCGGTCGCCGTTTCGGCTCTCATTTTTCGCGCCTACGGGTGGGGGCTCTTTGTCCTGACGCCGTTTGTGGTGGGCTTCACGACCGGCTTTCTGGTGAACCGGCAAGATCTGCAAACTATGAAAGCGACAAATGGCCTAGTGCTGCTATCCGCCGCTCTAGGCTGCTTCGGATTGATCCTGTTTGCGCTCGAAGGTCTGATTTGCCTGATTTTGGCGTCGCCGTTGGCTGCGGCCGTCGCCATTGCGGGCGGAGCGCTTGGTCGCAGGGCGGCGAGGATCGGAAAGGACCCGATGGGGCCGGTCTATTGTGTTGCCCTGCTGCCGGCGATGTTCGCCGTCGATGCCTTGTATCCGCCAGCGGTTACGATGATGACGAATGAAAGCATTGTCATTGAGGCTTCGGCTCCGCAGGTCTGGCAAGCTCTGACAAGTGACGAGCCAATCCGCGAGCCAGCCACTCTCGTTGGTCGACTGGGACTCGCTTATCCCGAACGGGCGCAGTTTTCCGGAAGAGGCGTGGGAGCCATTCGGACGGGTTACTTCTCAACTGGAGAATCACGCGAGCAGATCACCGACTGGGAAGAAGGTAAGCTACTCGGCTTCATGGTCCTCAGGCAGCCACCGGCGATGGAGGAAATGAGCCCGTATCGACACGTCCATGCTCCTCATGTCGTTGGGTATTTCGAAACTGGAGAGACCCAGTTCGAAATCCAGGCGCTAGGCGAGCGTCAAACGCGGCTGACCATTCGTGCCGCGCACCGCCTTCGGATCGACCCTGTCATCTATTGGGAACCGATTGCTCGTTGGGCGGCGAGCAGCAACACCCGTCGCGTGTTGCGAGATATGAAAGCAAAGGCTGAAGGCGTCGGTTGAGCCACTCAATTTGCATCACTCCGGCGGCTTCGTGAACGGGCAATGAGCCCAACTCGGTGGCCAGAGATCGCCCAATCACCAAGGGCAAATCCAACCTAACAAGCTTTCCTTAAATCCGCAATAAATCCAGCAAATCAGCCATTTTTCTAGACAGTGGCTATGTTTGTATCGGACCTCCGCTACCATTTCCCGCGATCATTCATCAGGCAGCACCCACCGGATTCGGCCGGTAGTTTCGTCCGCTATGCGCTTGCCATCGGCGTCGCGAGCGGGCTCAAAGCGGGCTCGGTCCTCCAATATCCTGCAGGTGGCGCCATCCAGCGCATTGCTTCCGCTGCTGCTGACAATCTGGCACTCGCTGACCCTGCCGCGGCGGTTGATCAGCAATCGGAAGGCGACCGTTCCTTGCTCATCGCGCCTGATGGCGTCCACTGGATAATCGTCGGTCGAAAAGAGGGCAGGGAGGTTGGCTTTCGCCCGGTTCGGCCCGTCATGTTGGGTCCGGTACTCACCATCGAACCAATCGAACAGCAGGTCGGCATTTTGCCATGCCAGAAATGCCGCTGCCGAAAATGCGAACCCGAACAGGGCTAGCCACAGAGGATCGCCGGTATCCTGGACCGGGGATCTCGGGTCGGTTCGACGGCGCATTAATCGTCCCTCCACCACGGCAAGCGACCAAGCGCCGATTCTCCTGTCCTACAGCCACCCGCCTGTGTCATGCCAGCGGTCGGCCGTCTCGCCCGGCCCGGCTCTTTCTGATCGTAGACCTCTTGTCACCGTGAACATTGGTGAAGATTCGCGGGGTGACCGCGCACTTCGTGGACTTCCTTAAGTTCACAAATACCCCCGAAAAACGCGCCTTTCTCAATGACCTTTGTGAATCTAAAGATGTGCGCCCAAACAAAAACGCCCGGGCGTTTCGGCCCGGGCGTCCTTTGCGTGACGATTGCTCGTCAGCCCCCTTGGAGTTTTTCTTACGCCTCCCACCCCCTGACGGGCGCGAAGCATCCTCCCCGGACTTCCGGCCAAGGCCTTGATCCGAAGGCAATTGGCTACCCTTCAACCGCGCGGCTTGTCACGCCCAATTGAGCACAGGCGACACATTCTGAATCAAGCTGTTGCCTTGCCGCCACATGGGTTCGACCGATTGCCTTGGGGAAGGCACCCCACTAGGACGGCCGCAAGTCAAAACGCTCAATCTTCAGAAAGCCTGTTCCTTGCGCCTCTCCCGCTGCTTCCTCCCCGTGATGAAGGAAAGCCCTTCCGACGCCCAGATCGTCAGCCATAAGCTGATGCTCCGCGCCGGGCTGGTCCGCCAGACCGCTGCCGGCATCTATGCGTGGCTGCCGATCGGCTTCCGGGTGCTGAAGAAGATCGAGCAAATCGTCCGCGAGGAGCAGGACCGGGCCGGCGCGATCGAGCTTTTGATGCCGACGCTCCAGTCGGCCGACCTGTGGCGCCAGTCGGGCCGCTACGACGCCTACGGCCCGGAGATGCTGCGCATCACCGACCGGCACGAGCGCGAGATGCTCTACGGCCCGACCAACGAGGAGATGATCACCGACATCTTCAAGGGCGACGTGAAAAGCTACCGCGACCTGCCGCGCACGCTCTACCACATCCAGTGGAAGTTCCGCGACGAGGTCCGCCCCCGCTTCGGCGTGATGCGCGGCCGCGAATTCCTGATGAAGGACGCCTACAGCTTCGACCTGGATGAAGCCGGGGCGCGCAACAGCTATTACACCCAGCTGCTGGCCTATCTCCGCACCTTCCAGCGAATGGGCATCCGCGCCGTACCGATGAAGGCCGCCAGCGGTCCGATCGGCGGCGACCTTTCCCATGAGTTCATCGTCCTCGCGCCGACCGGCGAGAGCGAGGTCTTCTACGACGCCGCGTTTGAGGAGTTCGACTGGGCGCAGGCCGACTTGTCCTATGACGATTCAGCGGGGCTTCAGGCGCTGTTCGACAAGGTCAGCACGACCTATGCCGCGACCGACGAAACCCATGACGAAGCCCGCTGGGCCGACGTCGCCGCCGACCGCCGCCGCGAGGGCAGGGGCATCGAGGTCGGGCACATCTTCTCCTTCGGCGACAAATATTCGGCCTCGATGGGCCTCAAGGTCTCCGGTCCGGACGGCAGCATGGTGACGCCGCAGATGGGCAGCTACGGCGTCGGCGTGTCGCGGCTGGTCGGCGCGATCATCGAGGCGAGCCATGACGATGCCGGGATCATCTGGCCGGAAGCAGTCGCGCCGTGGAAGGTCGGGCTGGTGACGATGCGCGGCGACGACGAGGCATCGGTCAAGGCGGCCGACGACATCTATGCGAAACTCACCGCCTCGGGCATCGAGGTTCTCTATGACGACCGTGACGAGCGAGGCGGGGTGAAGCTCGGCTCGATGGACCTCATCGGCCTGCCGTGGCAGCTGATCATCGGCCCGCGCGGCCTGGCGCAAGGTCTGGTCGAGCTGAAGAACCGCCGCACCGGCGAGAAAGAGGAACTTTCCATCGACAGCGCGCTTGAGCGTCTCACCGCATGATCCTCAACCGCTACGAACGCATGATCGCCAAGCGCTACCTTGTCCCGGTCAAGGGCGAGCGCTTCATTTTCGTGGTCGCGGGATTCTCGGTTGGCGCGGTCGCTCTGGGGGTCGCGGCGCTGATCATCGTGATGAGCGTCATGAACGGCTTCCGCGCCGAGCTGTTCGAGAAGATCGTCGGCCTCAACGGTCATGCGATTGTCCAAGGCTACGACGGCCGGCTCGCCGATTGGGAATCCATCGCCGACGCTGCGAGGAAAACGCCGGGTGTCCAGTCCGCGACGCCGCTGATCGAGCAGCCGCTGATGGCCTCGGCCAACGGGCGGGTCGAAGGCGTGCTGGTCCGCGGCAACACACTCAAAGACATTCGCGAAAACCCGGTTCTCAACGGCAAGGTCGTCTCCGGCGATTTGGACTCAATCACGCCGGGCAGTGGCCGGGTGGCCATCGGCTCCCGCCTCGCCGAAACATTGGGAGCCTTCCCGGGGAGCGAGATTTCGCTGATCAGCCCGGAAGGGCGTTCGACCCCGATCGGCACCGTCCCGCGCATCGTCACCTACACGGTCGGAGCGATCTTCGAGGTCGGCATCTTCGAATATGACAAGGCGTTCGTCATCATGCCCATGCAGGATGCGCAAACGCTGCTGATGCTGGGCGACCAGGTCGGCATGGTCGAAGTGCAGGTCGACGACCCCGACAATGTCGGCAAGACGCTGGCGCCGCTCCAGCCGCTGGTGAAGGGCAAGGGCATCATCGTCGACTGGCGGCAGATGAACTCGGCCTTGTTCGAGGCGCTGGAGGTCGAGCGGGTCGCGATGTTCGTCGTGCTCTGCATCATCATCCTGGTCGCGGCGTTCAACATCGCTTCTTCGCTGATCATGCTGGTCAGGGCCAAGACACGCGACATCGCCATCCTGAGGACCATGGGCGCGAGCCGACGATCGATGCTGAAGATCTTCATGACGGTCGGCCTGACGATCGGTACGGTCGGCATCATCATCGGTGCCATCCTTGGCGCCATCTTCCTCTTCTTCCGCCAGGGCGTGGTGAACTTCATCCAGCTGGTCACCGGCCAGAACCTCTGGGATCCCTCGGTCCGCTTCCTGTCAGAGCTGCCGGCCAAGACCGATCCGTTCGAGGTCGCGGCGATCGTCGGCGTGACGCTGGTGCTGACCTATATCGCGACCTTGTTCCCGGCCCGGGGCGCGGCGAACACCGATCCGGTTCAGGTGCTCCGCTATGAGTGAGCCGGTCCTCGAAACCCGCGACCTGAGGCGCAGCTTCACGCAGGGCGAAGTCACCATCGAGGTGCTGCGCGGCGTCAACCTGGCCGTCCGGCGCGGCGAGATTGTCGCCCTTCTCGGACCCTCCGGATCGGGCAAGTCGACCCTGTTGCAAGCGGTCGGCCTGCTCGAAGGCGGGTTCCAGGGATCCATCAAGATCGGTGGTGAGGAAGCCGCATCGCTAGACAATGACGGGCGGACGAGGCTGCGCCGCGACGCGCTCGGTTTCGTCTATCAATTCCACCACTTGCTGCCCGATTTTGACGCGCTGGAGAATGTGCTGCTCCCACAGCTCATCCACGGCGCCGATCCGGAATCCGCAAGGGTGCGGGCCGAAGAATTGCTCGGCAAGCTCGGCCTTTCCAACCGTGTCGACCACCGCCCGTCGAAACTGTCGGGCGGTGAGCAACAGCGCGTCGCCGTGGCCCGTGCACTAGCGAACCGTCCGCCGCTGGTGTTGGCCGACGAGCCGACCGGCAACCTCGACGAAGCCACTGCCGACAAGGTCCTGGCCCAATTCCTCGCTCTGGTCCGCGGTGAGGGGAGCGCTGCCCTGGTTGCCACCCACAACGAGCGGCTCGCTGCCAAGATGGACCGGGTGGTAAGGCTGCACGAGGGGGTGCTCGAATGACCGATCTCACGACCATTCCTGTCAAGGCGTCCGACGGTTCGACGACCGATCTGTCCTCGCATCAGGGCGAGGTGATGCTGATCGTGAATGTCGCATCGAAGTGCGGGTTCACTCCGCAGTATGAAGGGCTCGAAGCGCTGCAGAGGCAGTATCGAGAAAAGGGTTTCACGGTTCTCGGATTCCCCTGCAATCAGTTCGGGGCGCAGGAGCCGGGCGATGCCGAGGAAATCGCGAACTTCTGCAAGCTGACCTACGACGTCGACTTCCCGCTCTTCGCCAAGATCGATGTCAATGGCGACGATGCGGCGCCCATTTACAAATTTCTGAAGGACGAGGCCCCCGGCCTGCTCGGGTCCAAGGCGATCAAGTGGAACTTCACCAAATTCCTCGTCGACCGGGCTGGTAAGGTGGTGAAGCGCTATGCTCCGCAGACAAAACCGGAGGAATTGAAGCAGGATATCGAGGCGCTGCTCTAGGCCGTCTTTCGTCGAAAGCGGCTTGAGGTGCTTCACGCCCCGCTTAAGGTGCGAGCAGGGAGGACCGCCAATGCCGTTTCTTCTGGCTCTCGCATTGCAAGCCGCTGCCCCGCCGCCCGTCCCGCCCGGCTGCGACAGTCCGGAATCGCATCAGTGGGATTTCTGGGTCGGGTCCTGGGAAGTCCGCCCCAAGGGCGTCGACAAGGTCATTGCCCATTCGCTTATCGAAAAGCGCTATTCGGGCTGCGCGATCCGCGAAAATTGGATGCCGGCAGGGCGGGAAGTGACGGGCGGCGGAGGAAGCCTCAGTCTCTATGATTCCAAGCGCGGCCAGTGGCGCCAGACGTGGGTCGACAGCAGCGGCACTCGTGTCGACCTCGATGGCGGGTTCAATGACGGCGTGATGACTATCATCGGGCCGTGGGCGAATTATTCGGGGCCTGGAAAGGACGCGTTGGTCGCCATGCATTACCAGCTGCAATCGAACGGCGAAGTCCGGCAGTGGGCCGAGAATTCGGCCGATGGAGGAAAGACTTGGACGCCGGGGTTCGACTTCCTCTACCGGCGCGCGGAGCTGCCCGATTTCAAATAGTTGTGGATAAGGGCGGCCGCGGCGCTTTGCGCTGCCGCCAATGCGGCCCATAGTGAATCATATGCCCGGACCGTACGTACCACTTCGCGTTTTCTCGTCGTTCACCATGCTCGAAGGCGCTATCGAGCCGAAGGCGATCGCGAAGCAGGCGAAGAAGCTTGGTTTTCCGGCTGTAGCGCTGGCGGACCGCAACGGGCTCTACGCGGCGATGCCGTTCGGCGATGCCTGTTTCTCGGAAGGCGTGCAGCCGATCGTCGGCGCGATGCTGGCCGTCGCTCGTCCGGCGGACATCGGACCCTCCGGTCAGATCGACTGGCTTGTGCTCCTGGCCCAGGACGAAACCGGCTACGACAATCTGTGCCGCCTGGTGTCGGCGGCGCATCTCGACCGGCCGATCCAGGAAGAGCCGCATGTCTCGCTCGACGCGTTGGCCGATGCTGCCGGCGGTCTGATCTGCCTGACGGCCGGAGCTGAGGGCGCCATTGCCCGCCTGTTCGCCGATGGCCAGTCGGACAAGGCCGGGGCCTACGCCGGACGGTTGAAGGCCTTGTTCGGTGATCGCCTCTACGTGGAGCTATCCCGCCGGGACAATGCGATCGAGGAGGCAGCCGAGGCCCAACTGATCGATCTTGCCTATGCCTTGGACCTGCCGCTGGTGGCGACAAACCCGGCCCAATATGCAGAGCCGCAATTCCACGCCGCGCACGACGTCATGCTGTGCATCGCTGGGTCGACCTACGTCGAAAACAATGAGCGCAATTCATCCTCGCCGCAGGCCTGGCTGAAATCGGGTCCGATGATGGAGGAGTTGTTCGCCGACCTTCCCGAAGCCATCGCCAACAGCGCGGTTATCGCCCAGCGTTGCGCGGTCGCGGCGCCCAAGCGGCGGCCGATCCTTCCGAGGCTTTCGGACGACGAGGACGACACCCTGCGGCGAGAGGCGCACGCGGGACTGGAGCGGCGTTTGGAAGGGCGCAGCGACGAGGACAAGGCCGCCTACCGCGAGCGGCTCGATTTCGAAATCGACGTGATCACCCGGATGGGGTTCGCAGGTTACTTCCTGATCGTCGCGGACTTCATCCAGTGGGCGAAATCGAACGACATCCCGGTCGGGCCTGGTCGCGGCTCGGGCGCAGGCAGCGCGGTGGCCTGGTCGCTGACCATCACCGACCTCGATCCGATCGAGCTCAACCTGCTGTTCGAACGCTTCCTGAACCCGGAGCGCGTGTCGATGCCGGACTTCGACATCGACTTCTGCGAAACCCATCGCGACAAGGTGATCAGCTACGTCCAGGGCAAATATGGCCGGGACAGGGTCGCGCAGATTATCACCTTCGGACGGTTGAAGGCCCGGGCGGTGCTGAAGGACACGGGCCGCGTCCTGCAGATGAGCTATGGTCAGGTCGACCGGCTCGCGAAGCTGGTCCCCAACCATCCGACCGACCCCTGGACGCTTGAGCGCAGCCTCAACGGCATTGCCGAACTGGAGAAGGAATATCGTTCCGATCCCGACGTGAAGCGGCTGTTCGACCTGGCGATGAAGCTGGAGGGTTTGCCGCGCCACAGCTCGACCCATGCTGCGGGCGTGGTGATCGGGGACCGGCCGCTGCACGAGCTGGTCCCGCTCTATCGCGATCCACGCTCCGACATGCCGGTAACGCAGTTCGACATGAAATATGTCGAGGGCGCGGGACTGGTGAAGTTCGATTTTCTCGGCCTGAAGACGCTATCAGTCCTGAAGGAAGGACAGCGACTGCTCGCGGAGCGTGGCATCGAGGTCGATTTCGCTTCGTTGCCGTGGGACGACCCAGCGGTCTACGAACTCCTCCAGCGCGGCGACACGGTTGGCGTGTTCCAGCTGGAATCGGAAGGCATGCGACGCACGCTCGCGGCGGTGCGCCCGACCAATTTTGGCGACATTATCGCGCTGGTCTCGCTCTACCGGCCAGGCCCGATGGACAATATCCCTCTGTTCGGCGACCGCAAGAACGGTCGGCAGGCCATCGCCTATCCGCACCCGATGCTGGAGGAGGTGCTGAAGGAAACCTACGGCATCTTCGTCTACCAGGAACAGGTGATGCAGGCCGCGCAGGTGCTGGCCGGCTACAGCCTCGGCGAAGCTGACCTGCTGCGCCGCGCGATGGGCAAGAAGATCCAGTCGGAGATGGACGCCCAGCGGTCCCACTTCATCGAGGGCGCGGCGAAGAACAATATCGATCGCGCGAAGGCCAACGAGCTGTTCGACTTGATCGACAAGTTTGCGGGCTATGGTTTCAACAAGAGCCACGCGGCGGCATACGCCCTGGTCGCCTATCACACCGCCTGGCTGAAGGCACATCATCCGGCGGAATTCTTCGCGGCCTCGATGAGCTTCGACATCCACCAGACCGACAAGCTCGCGCTATTTGTGGAGGATATTCGGCGATCGGGGATCGAATGCCTGCCGCCCGACCTCAATGCGTCGGAAGCGGCCTTTTCCGTGGAGGAGGGGAAGGTCCGTTACGCGCTCGGCGCGCTGAAGGGCGTCGGCGAGAAGGCGATGGAGGCGCTGGTCGCGGAGCGTGACGCGAGCGGGCCGTTCAAGTCGCTCGACGATTTCGCTGAGCGCATCGACCCCAAGCTTCTCAACCGCCGGCAGATCGAGAGCCTGGCCGCCGCGGGTGCCTTCGACGGCCTCAATCCGGATCGGCCTTCGGTCCATGCGGCAGCGGAAACCATTCTTGCCCACGCCTCGTCGGCGCATGACCAGCGAACCAGCGGGCAGGGCGGTCTATTTGGCGGGGCAGCGCAATCCGGCGTCCCGCCAATTCGCCTGCCGCGCGATGCGCGTTGGACGTTGGCAGAGAAAATGGCGGCGGAGCGGGATGCCTTCGGCTTCTACTTCTCGGCCCATCCTGTCGATGCGCAGCGACATCTTCTGGCCGCTCACAAGGTTCGCAACTTCGCCGAGCTGTCGGCGCCGGCGGAGGGTGAGCGTTCGTCGGCTATGATGGCGGGTCTGATCGAGGGGGTGCGGTGGCGCACGTCGGCGAGGGGCCGGCGCTACATGATGGCCACGATTTCTGACTCGAGCGGCCAATATGAAGCGACGGTTTTCGATGATGAACCGTCGAGCGAGTTGGAGGCGGCGGCGAAGGCTGGTGCATGCGGGCTGATGACGGTCGAACTGGATCGGCGGCCCGGTGAAGATACCCCGCGCGTCACGATCAAACGTTTCCAGCCGCTGGACAGCCTTGCGAAGCGCACGCGCCTTCGCTTGCACCTTACGATCAGGGACGAAACGCTGATCCCCGTCGTTGCGCGGGAAGTGGCGGCAGCAAAAGGCGGCAACGGATCGGTACGGGCTACTCTGCCGCTTGTGGACGGCAGGGTGGCCACCCTGCTTCTTGGCCGCGATTTTCTGCTCGACGCCGATTTGGCGGCCCGGCTGCAGCGCATCCTCGGCGAAGATGCGGTCGATCTGAGCGCGGTCGAGCCGCCAAGGCTGGCGCTGGTCGGCTAGGCCATCATGAAGCTGGCCTTGGCCAGCTCGGCGGTCAGCATGTCATTTGTTTCCTCGTCGATTTCGGACCGCAGTCGCGGGAAGACCTCATCCTCTTCCATGCGAGCATGGGCCTCGACGGCGGTCCGGAATTCGCGAACCGTATCGATCCACGCCGGATCGTCCGCGTCCATATGCTTCAGCCGGAACAGGAATTCCTTCACTTCGCCATGCTCGGTCTCCAGCGTTTCGGCATCGCTGATCGAATCGGATTCGCGAAGGGCGGGATAAATCACATGCTCTTCGGAATAGGCGTGGCGATCGAGCGCATGAGTAAGCTTGCCGAGCAGCATGGTGCGCTTGAATGTCTCGGTTTCGTCGGTGGCCAGCATCCTGTCGAAGACGGCCAGGGCCTGCTTATGCTCCTTGGCGAGGCTGTCGGCCCAGTGATCGGTTGCAATGAAGCTTTGCGCCAGGAATTTGCGCCCGACGTTGGCCGCAATCGCCAGCATGGCTCCGCCAGCGGCGGCACCCGCGATCGTTCCGGCCGATCCCCAATTGAACGCGCTGCGGTTGCTCGATCCGC
>CAMPIY010000015.1 GCA_946886645.1 uncultured Sphingomonas sp. | reverse complement strand
CATTTGATGGAGCAGCCGACGATCTTCTATGCGATCGTCCTGGCGCTTGCGATGATGGGCATGGACCAACCGATCAATGTCTGGCTGGCCTGGGGCTATGTCGGTTTTCGCATCATCCACAGCCTGATCCAGGGCACGGTGAACATCGTTCGCTTCCGTCTGCCGATATTCCTGCTCGCCACCTTCTGCCTGCTTGGGCTGACCGTGCATGCCGGGGCGCGGATTCTGCACGACTGCGGCATCATCTAGCGGCTGAATGCGGCTGCGAGCTCGATGTGCGTGGACCAGCGAAATTGCCCGACCGGCTTCACCCACTCGAGGCGGTAGCCGCCCGAGGCGAGCGTTTCCGCATCGCGGGCGAAGGTCGCCGGGTTGCAACTCACATAAGCGATACGTGGAACGGCGGATGCCGCGAGCTCCCGGACCTGCTCGGCGGCGCCTGCCCTGGGCGGATCGAGCACAATCGCCTCGAAAGCGGCCAATTCCTTCGCATCATAGGGTCGGCGATAGAGGTCGCGATGTTCTGCCGCGACCGCCCTGCCCGAGCGGCCCGCGGCGGATTTCAAGGTCAATATGGAATCACGCGAAGCCTCCGCGGCCGTGACCTGGGCATCGAGGGAGAAGGCGAAGGTGCCGAGACCGGCGAACAGGTCGGCGACGCGCGTTGCGCCTTCAACGGCATCTCTCACGGCCGTTATCAGGGCGGCTTCGCCATCCTCCGTCGCCTGGAGGAATGAACCGGACGGAAAGCCGACGCCGACGCCGCCCAGGGAAATCGTCGCAGGCCGGGGCTCGAAGCGCGTCTCCGGACCATAACCTTCGTCGATGCCGAGCCGGGCCAGGCGATGGCGCTCGCAGAAGGCCGTGAGCGTCTCGACCGCTTCTAGGCCAACAACCTCCACGCCCTTCAACGCAACATCGACGCCTTGGTCCACCAGGGTTAGCTGGATCTCCGCGGTTCGCTTTGACGGCAGGATCGATGCAAGCAGCCGGCGAAGCGGGTGCAGCAGGTCGAACAGCGCCGGATGGAGGATGTGGCACTCGGTCATGTCCACGATGCGGTTCGATCCGGCTTCGTTAAAACCGAGCAATACCTTCCCACCCGCTTTCAGAGCGCGGAGCGTCGCACGGCGGCGGGTCCGTGGGGGCGACAGGTAAGTGGGCAGGATAGTCGCCTTCAGCCCATGTTGTGCCAACGCGCCCTCGATACGAGACGCGCAATAGCCGGCGTAGGCTTCGTCGGTGAGATGCTGGAGCTGACAACCGCCGCACTGCGGAAACAGGCTGCATGGCGGTTGCTGGTGGCCCGGGCCTGGTTGGAGCGATCCATCGTCAAGAAGAATGTCGCCCGGCGCCGCGAAGGCGATATGACGCCCGCTCGCGGTCACCCCGTCCCCGCGAGCGGCAATCCGGACGATCGGCTCGCTCATGAGAGCGCTTGCGGAATGGCCTCGACAAGGTCGTCGGCGATCATCGCCGGTCCGGCGGCATTGGCGGCTTGCCCGTGAAGCCAGACGCCCGCGCAGGCCGCCTCGAACGACGCCAGACCCCGGGCCCGCATCGCAGCGACCATGCCGGCCAGCACGTCGCCGGTCCCTGCGCTGGCCAGCCAGGCAGGCGCTGGCGGTGCAAAGCCCAGGCGGCCGTCCGGCGAAGCAACCAGCGTGTCCGGTCCCTTGTAAACGATCACGGCTTGCGATTGCCGTGCGGCTTCGAGCGCGCGCTCCGGCTTGCTGCCCTCGATCTTGCCGAACAGCTTCGCAAACTCTCCCTCGTGAGGCGTCAGGATGGCATCATGGCCGTGCATCCGTTCAGGCTCGCCGATCAGGCCGATGCCGTCCGCATCGATCACCTTGGGCGCCTTCGATGTCAGGGCAAGGGTCAGCACCTGAGGAACGTCGCCAAGCCCCGGCCCGACCAGGATGCAGCCGATCCGCTCGTCCTTCATATCCGCACCGCCGGTCTGGACGATCGAGGAAGGAAGGCCGTCGATGGTCCGTGAGGTGCTGACCCGCACATAGCCTGCGCCCGCGCGGGCTGCGGCCTTCGCGGCAAGAGCAATCGCCCCAGGCATCTCGCCCGCAAGGCAATGGACCAGCCCTCGATCATATTTATGACCCAGGGGATCGAGCGGCGGCAGGTCGGGCCGCCCGATTTCGAACCATTGGCCATTGGCCTCGATACCGATGTCGGCCAGAACGACGCGGCCCATCCGCTCCATCGCCGCCATCAGCCGGTGCGACGGCTTCAGCCCGCCGAAGGTGACGGTGAGATGGTATGAACCGATCGGCGAGAGCATTGCCCCATCATCGCTCGCCACGCCGCTCGGAAGGTCGCAGGCAACGGCGACGATGGCCTGATCCACGAATGAGCGAAGCCGTTCCGAAACATTGTCTTGTAATCCCCTGCCAAGACCGGTCCCGAACAGGCAATCGATGATGACGGGAGCGGGTTCGGCATGGTCAAACGGCTCAACCGGGCCTTCCCACTCGCCCCTCGCCCATTTGGCGGCGTCCCGCGATGGCTCGGCGAGCGCCGCAATGCGAACCGGATAGCCTCTCTCCTTGAGATGCCGCGCGGCCACATAGCCGTCGCCGCCATTGTTGCCGGACCCGCAAAGGATGAGCGTCGGCCTCGGCCCGATGTAAAGGCTAACCGCCTCGGCCAGTGCGGCGCCGGCGCGTTCCATCAGCGCGGTTTCCGGCGTTCCGGCGGCAATGGCGCGTGCTTCGGCATCGCGCATTTGGGCAGCGGTGAGGATCGGGCGGACCATGGCCGCGCCCTAGCGCAGAACCGTCGCCAGATGCCACCAGTTCGACGGGCAGGCTTGCACGGCCCGATCGCGCGATGCTTCGTCATTGAACAGGGCGAAGCAAGTCGCGCCCGACCCCGACATTCGAGCGATGTCGGCGCCCTCCCGGCTTTCCAGCCAGGTCAGCACATCGCCAATTTCGGGAACGAGCGCCCGCGCCGGCGCCTCCAAATCGTTCCGCCCATCGCGCCATTCGCCGAGCGCGCCACCGTCCCCGCCATTCCACCCTGCAAAAACATCGGCGGTCGACAGGGGGACGAGCGGATTGACGAGCAGGACTGGCGTTCCGCCAAGGCCGGGATCGATCAACTCCAGCCGATCGCCCGCCCCCTCGCCTCTTGCCGCAAGGCTGAGAAGACAGGCGGGAACGTCGGAACCAAGGCTCGGCGCCACCGAAGCGGCGTACGATGGATCGATGTTCCACAGCCGCGTTAGCAGCCGGAGCGTCGCCGCCGCATCGGCCGAGCCGCCGCCGATACCGGATGCCACCGGCAGGTTTTTGATCAGTTGCAGCGCAGCGCCGGCCTTGGCGCCCGAAGCCTCCGCCAACTTGTTCGCGGCGCGCAGGACCAGATTGTCGTTGGCCTGCCGCAGCGACGCTGCGAACGGGCCCGCGACCTCCAGCGTAATTCGGTCGCTCTCTTCGGCCTCGACCCGGTCGCCGTCGACGCAAAAGGCAAAGATGGTCTCGATCGCGTGCCGCCCGTCCGGCAACTTGCCGCGAACGTGCAGCGCAAGGTTGAGCTTGGCCGGAGCCGGCTCGGAGAACCTCATCAGGGAGCAGCGTTGGTCGGGGTGAGCCCGGTTTCGATCTTGCTGTCGATCCTGGCTTTCGCCTTGTTTTCGGCGGTCACCAGCGCCGCGCGCCAGGAGAAGCGTGCCTCGATCCGGCGGCCGGCCTTGTACAGGGCATCTCCCAGATGCTCGTGGATATCGGCCTGGCCGGGATCGCCCGCTGCGGCGCGGGTGAGCGTTTCGATCGCTTCGGGCAGGCGGCCGCGTTTGTAGAGGGCCCACCCCAGCGAATCCGTGATCGAGGCGTCGTCGGGCTTCAGCGCGCTCGCCTTGCGGATCATGGCCTCGGCCGCATCGATGTCCTCGCCCCGCTCAAGCTTTCCATAGCCAAGGAAGTTGAGGAGCAGCGCATTGTCCGGTTCGAGCTTCATCGCGGTCGCGAGGTCCGCCTTGGCGTCGTCCCAACGATCCGCCTGCTCCAGGCTTGCGGCGCGAAGCAAATAAAGAGTCCACAAATTCTCGCTCTTGGGATCCGAACGGGCGATCGCCTCGCCAAAGGCGGCCGCGGCCTCCTGATGCCGTTCCATGTCGCCAAGGATGTTGGCGACGCGCGCATAATCCTGGGCGGTTGCGGACGGCGATGCCGTTGCGGCCCGGGCGCGAGCCAGGGCCTGGTCATATTGCTTCCGATCGCCGAGCAGCCGGGTTTCGACGTCGAGCGCTTCGCCGGCCAGCAAATCACCCGCCGGGACCGTGCCGATCATGGCCAGTGCGTCCCCGGTGCGTCCGTCTGCGTCGAGCAGCAAGGAAAGGAGGATTGTCGCCTCGCTGTTCTTCGGATTGGCATGACGCGCCACCTGAGTCAGCGAGATCGGGAGCGACTTATTGTCGTCCCGGCTGAGGTCGATCGCCAGCGCCACCAGCATTTCCGCATAGCCGGCCGCGGGCGTGTCGATCGCCATTCCGATCGGCTGTCCAGCGGCGATTCGAGCCCGGGCGGCGACCAGCGCTTCGTCGCTGCCTTCCAGCATCGCCCGGGCGGCGTCGACACGCTTGAGGCGAACGAGCGAATCGGCATAGGCGAGGCGCAGCCTGGTGCTTCGGCCGCCATCCTTGGCGACCGTGGCAGCGGCAAGCGGCAGCGCCTCATCGGGCTCGCCGAGCGCGAACAGCATCGCGGCGCGCTGTTCGTTGGCAATCGGCGCCAAAGGGCTTTCCACCGGAAGCGAGGCCAGCAAGGCCGGTCCGCTTTCCTTTCGGCGGGCGGTAAGGGCCCATGCCTTGACCAGCGGTGCGAACAAGTCCGCTTCGGTCGAAGTAATGCCCTTTTCGAGGATCGCCACGGCGTCCTTGGTCTCTCCCTTCCGGAGCGCATCGCCAGCGAGCATCAGCCGGGCATCGATGGGCAGCTGGTCGAGCGGCAGGCGTTTCGCGAGCGTGACCGCCAGCTCGCCCTGTCCGGACTGGATCGCGGTGGCGATAGCGCGCCGTGCGATCAAATGGTCGGCCGGGTCGGCGTTGGCCATGGCGGCGAACAAGCGGGCGGAGCGAGCCTCATCGCCTTGCATCTGGGCCGCGCGCGCCTCGACATAATCGGACAGGGGCGAAGCCCCCGCTGGCGATGCCGCGGCGATTGCGACCGCAATGGCCAGCAGGCTGCTACATGTTCGGATAATTGGGTCCTCCGCCGCCTTCGGGTGTGACCCAGTTGATGTTCTGGGTCGGGTCCTTGATGTCGCACGTCTTGCAGTGGACACAGTTTTGCGCGTTGATCTGAAGCCGGGGTGAACCGGCCTCCTCGACGATCTCGTAAACGCCCGCGGGACAATAACGCTGCTCCGGCGCGTCATAAAGGGCGAGGTTGACCGTGATCGGCACTTCGGCATCCTTCAGCGTCAGATGGATCGGCTGGTCTTCCTCGTGGTTGGTGTTCGAAATGAACACCGATCCGAGCCGGTCGAAGGTCAGCTTCCCGTCGGGCTTGGGATAGGAAATCGGCTGATAATGTTCCTTGCGGCCGATTTGCGTGTGGTCGGCATGATGCTTCAGCGTCCATGGCGTCCGGAGCTTGAAGAAGTTGAGCCACATGTCGATGCCCGCGAAGAGCGTGCCGATCGTGCTGCCCCATTTGGCCACGGCGGGTTGCGCATTGCGGACGGCCTTGAGCTCGTCGGCGATCCAGCTCTTGCGAACGGCGGATTCGTAGCTCTCCAGCACATCGGCGCGCCGCTCCGCCTCGATCGCCTCGAATGCAGCCTCGGCGGCCAGCATCCCCGACTTCATCGCCGTGTGGCTGCCCTTGATCCGCGGGACGTTCACGAACCCTGCCGCGCAGCCGATCAGCGCGCCGCCGGGGAAGGCGAGTTTCGGGACGGCCTGCCAGCCGCCCTCGTTAATCGCACGGGCGCCGTAGCTAGCCCGCTTGCCGCCCTCGATCTCGTAACGGATGGCGGGATGGGTCTTCCACCGCTGGAATTCCTCGAACGGCGACAGGTAAGGATTTTTGTAATCGAGCGCGACGACGAAGCCGAGCGCGACTTGTCCGTTGGCCTGGTGATAGAGGAAGCCCCCACCCCAGGCATCGTCGAGGGGCCAGCCCTGCGTATGGATCACTCGGCCTGGTTGATGTTTGGCCTCAGGAATGTCCCACAATTCCTTGATACCAATACCATAAACCTGAGGACCACTTTCCTTTCGGAGGTCGAAGATGCGGGTGAGTTCCTTGGTCAGGTGGCCGCGCGCGCCTTCGGCGAAGAAGGTGTAGCGGGCGTGCAGCTCCATGCCTGGCTGATAGTCGGGCTTGTGAGTGCCATCGCGAGCGACGCCCATGTCTCCGGTCGCAACGCCCTTCACCGACCCGTCATCGTTGAACAGCACCTCGGCCGCCGCGAAACCGGGAAAAATCTCGACGCCCAGCGCTTCGGCCTGCCCCGCCAGCCAGCGCGTCACATTACCGAGGCTGACCGAAAAGGTCCCTTCATTGTGCATGAAGGGCGGCAGGAAGATCGCGGGGATCGAAAATTTGCGCTTCTTCGTCAGCACCCAATGATGGTTCTGGGTCACAGGCACCGTCAGCGGGCTGTCGCGGTCGCGCCAGTCGGGGAACAGCTCGGCAATCGCCTTGGGATCGACCACCGCGCCCGACAGGATGTGGGCGCCGACCTCACTGCCCTTTTCAAGAACGCAAACCGAAATCTCGCGGCCCTTTTCCTCGGCCAGCTGCTTGAGCCGGACCGCGGCGGCGAGGCCGGCGGGGCCGGCGCCAACGATGACGACGTCATATTCCATCGATTCGCGCTGGCTCATGGGTCCCTCTCGTCGCGTGATGCCTTCTTTCGGGCTGAACCGCCCTGCCAATTCCTTGACCGCGCCGTCAACCTTGGACGACAAGAAGGGTGATGGGTGGGGAAATGCAAGCGCAGGGCGACATCGCGGCTGCCAGCCTGGTTGGCTGGTGGCAGGAATCCGGCGTCGATACGGCGGTGTCGGAAGTGCCGCGCGACTGGCTCGGCCGCAACAAGGTCGCGCTCACGCCGCGGAAAGCCGAAGCCGTGCCCGTTGAGCCGCCAACGGACCTGCCCGCCTTTCACGAATGGCTGGCGACCGCTTCCGGCCTGCCGATGGACCGGGCCGGCGCCGTACGAATTGCGCCACACGGGACGGAGGGCGCGCGGGTCATGCTGCTGTCCGACCTGCCTGGCCGCGAAGATGCGGCGGAAGGGCGGCCGATCGGCGGTGAGGCCTGGGCGCTCGCTGTGAAGATGCTCGCGGCAATCGGGATCAAGCCGGACGAAGCCTATCATGCCTCGCTGTCCTGCTTCCATGCGCCGGGCGCGCGGATTGCCAAGGATGAGCTCGAAGCCTGCGCCGCGATCGCCCGCGACCATGTCCGGCTTGCGAAGCCCCAGCGGCTGATCCTGTTCGGCGACGCCCCTTCCCGCGCTTTGCTGGACGAGCCGCTGGCAAGTGCCCGGGGCCGGGTTCACAAGGTTGAGGGCATTCGCACCATTGCCACTTTCAATCCGCGCTGGCTGCTCCAAAGGCCGTCCGACAAGGCCCTGGCCTGGCGCGATCTCCTGTTGCTGATGAGCGAGAACGATTGATGCGTTTCGAAATCCTGTTTCTTGCCACCGCCATGATTGCCGCCCCGGCGCTTGCCCAATCGGAAGACGACCCGCTCGCACCGCTGGACACTGCACCGGTTTCGCAACAACCCATTTTGCAGCCGGTCATCCCGCCCCCGGCGCCGCGGGTTATTCCGAAGGATTGGCGCGGGATTTTCGCCGCCATCGATTCGGGCGACTGGGAAGGCGCGAGGCTGGGCATTGCTGCCATGCCCGCCGATCCGCTGAAGCCGTTGGCCAAGGCCGAGTTGTTCACGGCGCGCGGCTCTCCCACGGTGGACCTTGCTTCAATCCAGGCCTTGCTCGCCGAAGCGCCGGAGCTGCCCCAGGCCGAGCAGCTCGCTCGTCTGGCGATGACCCGCGGCGCGCTGCAGCCGCCGCTGGTATATCGAGCGCGAGCGGTCGTGCCGCTGGGAACTTCCCCTCGTCGCGGCAAGACGCGGCCGATCGAGGGCGAGCCGGCTGCCGACGCGCTGCGGCTTGCGCTGGAACCCATGGTCAAGGTCGACGACGGTGCGGGTGCCGAAGCGCTTTACCTGCAGGCGGTTCCAACGCTGTCCTACGAAGCGCGAGCGGAAGCCGCCAACCGCGTCGCCTGGATCTATTTCGTGTCGGGCCGCGATGCCGATGCGCGGCGCGTGGCCGACCAGGGCCGCCTCGGCGCCGTCGGCGAATGGGCGGCGCAGACGGCCTGGATATCCGGCCTGGCCTCATGGCGCATGAACGACTGCAATGCCGCCTACACCAGCTTCCACGAAGCCGCGCGGTTAGGCCGGGCACCGGAGTTCAGCGCCGCCGCCTTCTATTGGACCGCGCGCGCCGCCCAGGCTTGCCGCCGTCCGAAAGAGGTCGCGCCCCTGCTCCGGGCCGCTGCCCGCTCGCAGGAAAGCTTCTACGGCCTGCTCGCACGCGAGACGCTGGGAATGGACAAGCGCCTGCCGCGAACCGCGCCGCCGCGCGACATGGGGCGCGTCGAGGCGTTGCCCAACGTCGTGAGGGCGACGGAACTGGTGAAGCTGGGCCGTAGAGCAGACGCGGAGGATCTCCTCCGTCACCAGGCCAAGATCGGAAGCCCGTCCGATCATCGCACGCTGATCCGGATTGCCGACAAGATGGACTTGGCCGGGGCGCAATTCTGGCTGGCGCACTTCGGCCAGCCTGGCGCGTCGTCCGATGCCGCCGATCGCTACCCCATCCCCAACTGGACGCCTTACAATGGATGGCGGGTCGATCCGGCGCTGGCCTATGCTCACATCATCCAGGAATCGAACTTCCGCGCCGAAGCGGTGAGCCCGGCCGGTGCGGTCGGCTTGATGCAGGTTCGGCCCGGCACCGCCGGCGATACGGCGCGCAGCCGGGGAGCGGCGGCGAGCGTCAGCGTGGCTTCCCTCCAGGACCCGCTCGTCAACCTCGATTATGGCCAGGCCTTCATCGAGCTGATCCGCACCAACGCCGCGACCCAAGGCCAACTCCCGAAGGTCATCGCCGCCTATAATGCCGGCCCGGTGCCGGTCGCGCGCTGGGCCTATTACGATCGCGGCGATCCTTTGCTGTGGATCGAAAGCATTCCCTATTGGGAGACGCGCTTTTACGTGCCGTCGGTCCTTCGCAACATGTGGGTGATCCAGGGGCTGGAAGGTGAGGAAACGCCGACCCTGACATCGCTTGCCCAGCACAAATGGCCGGCTTTTCCGAACCGCCGCCGCTGATTTCTGTTCTTGATATGTTCCACGGCTGAGCGCATCATCGCGCCATGCCGGTCGAGTCGATCAAATCGCGCGGGGCGACGCGCAATGCGACCCCGACTCGCTTCAATTTGAAGGAGCGGGTCGCGGAGGGCGACTGGCTGGACAGCGTCGAAAGCCTGGACGGGATCGTGCCGCGGCGAACCACGGTCACGATCGAGAAGCCCAAGTCGATCCTGACCCGCAACAGCTCGCCCGACATCGGGTTCGACCGGTCGGTGAACCCTTATCGGGGCTGCGAGCATGGCTGCATCTATTGTTTCGCCCGCCCGACCCACGCCTATCACGACCTGTCGCCAGGGGTAGATTTCGAAAGCCGGCTGTTCGTGAAACCGGATGCGGCCAAACTGCTTCATGCCGCCCTCTCCCGCCCTGGCTACGAAGTCGCACCAATCGCGCTGGGCACTAACACAGACCCCTATCAGCCGATCGAGGAGCATTGGCGGGTGACGCGGTCGGTCCTGGAGCTCCTCCTGGAAACCAAGCATCCATTCACCATCACCACCAAATCGGATCGGGTACTCCGCGACCTCGATATCATCGCGCCCGCCGCCAGGCTTGGCATTGCCTCGGTCGCAATCTCGGTGACGTCGCTCGACCCGAAAATCCACAAGACGCTCGAGCCTCGTGCACCGGCGCCGCGAAAGAGGCTTGCGGCGATCAAGGCGCTCGTCGATGCGGGCGTTCCAGCCTTTGTCGCCATCGCTCCGGTCGTGCCGCAGATCACCGACCATGAAATGGAGAGCATTGTAGCAGCCGCCGCGGAGGCGGGCGCACGGGGCGGTTTCTGGCTTCCCGTCCGGCTGCCCCATGAGGTGGCGCCGCTGTTTCGGGCCTGGCTCGAGGAACATTATCCAGACCGGGCCGGCAAGGTGATGGCGACCGTCAATGCCATTCGCGGAGGCCGCGACAATGATCCGAACTTCTTCACCCGGATGCGAGGGCAAGGGCCGTGGGCCGACCTCCTTCGAACGCGGTTCGAGAAAGCGGCGAAACGCTATGGACTGCCGCAGGCGAAGTTCCCGCTCCGGCGCGATCTGTTCGAGCCTCCGCAGGGCGATCAGTTGAGGCTGTTGTAGGGCTGGACCCCGGCCTTCGCCGGGGCGCTACGCGATTTTCGACGAATGGCGGTGACAAAATTACATCGATGGGGCTAGCGTGGCTGCCGTCCGTTCGGGCTGACCCAAGCCTTGCCCTACATCTCTGCCAGAGCCTTCAACAGGCCCTGACGATTGGTTGGAGTTGGAACTTGAAGAAACTTCTCGCCGCCGCCCTTCTCGCCGCTGCATCCCCGCTTGCCGCCCAGACGATTCCGTCGCCCGAACAGATTGGCGCGCTGCGCGACGCCGCGCTGAATGATGATCATTATGCCTGGGACATCACTGAAGGGCTGACGACCGAGGTCGGGCAACGGCTCGCAGGGACCGAGGCGGAGGCCCGCGCCCGCGACTGGGCGGTGCGAAAGCTGACGGCGATGGGTTTCTCCAACGTCCGGGTCGAACCGTTCGACATGCCCGTCTGGACCCGCGGCGCCGAGAGCGCGACCATCCTCGCGCCCTTCCCGCAGAAAATGGTCGTGACGGCGCTGGGCAATAGCGCGTCCACCGGACCGCAGGGCGTGACGGGCGAAATCGTCGCCTTCGACAGCGTCGATGCGCTTCGCGCCGCGCCGGACAGCGCGGTCAAAGGCAAGATCGTCTTCGTCGATCATCGCATGATGGCCAACCAGGACGGCTCCGGTTACGGCCAGTTCGGAGCGCCGCGCCGGCAGGGTCCGACGGTTGCCTCCCAGAAGGGCGCGCTCGCGATCGTCGTCCGCTCGATCGGTACCGATCACCACCGCAATCCGCACGCCGGCGTGATGACCTTCAACGACGGCGCGAAGCCGATCCCCGCGGGCGCCCTGACGATCCCCGACGCGGAACAGATGATGCGCATCCTGAAGCGCGGAAAGCCGGTGACGATGCACCTGGTGCTGGTCAGCCAGAACATCGGCACTCGCCAGTCGGGCAATGTCATTGCCGAGGTTCCCGGCCGCGATCCGTCGCTGCCGCCGATCCTAGTCGGTGGACACCTCGACAGCTGGGACCTCGGGACCGGCGCGATCGACGACGCGACCGGAGTCGCCATTGCAGCGGCTGCGGCCAAGCGGATCATGGATGCGGGCCGTCCGCTCCGCACCATCCGCATCGTCTGGTTCGGGGCCGAGGAAGTCGGCCTGTTCGGCGGGATCGATTATCGCGCCAAGCATGGCAAGGAGCCGCATTACGCGCTTCTCGAAAGCGATTTCGGCGCGGATCGCATCTGGAAGGTGAACAGCAAGCTGGGCGATGCCCGCAAGCCGGAGGCCGAGGCGATCGGCAAGGCGCTGGCCCCGCTCGGCATTGTCACCGGATCGTTCACCGAAGCCGAGGGATCGGACATCGGCCCGATGCTCGCAGACGGAATGCCCGGCGTCGGCCTCAGCCAGGATGGCATCCGCTATTTCGACTATCACCACACGCCCGACGACACGCTGGACAAGGTCGACCCGGCCCAGCTTCGGCAGAATGTCGCGGCCTGGACAGCGGTTTTGGCAGTGCTGTCCGGCGGAATCGAGGAGCCGAAAGGCGGGAAGCGGCGTTAATCCTTCCGCATCTCAATTGCGAAAGGACGATCATGCGCTTGATTTTGGCCTTGCCCCTGCTGGCGCTCGGCGCTTGCCAGGTGACGACCGACGACAAGAACGACCAGATGACGATCGAATATAATCAGGACGTCGCCGAAAACGGCATTTCCGACGCCGCCAACGCGGCCGAAGATATTGCCGGCAAGGTATCGAACGACGTCCAGCAGACGGCGGACAAGGTCGAAAACAAGGCCGACAACCTCGACGTGAAGGTCGACGTCGATACCGGCGGCAACAAGGCGAATTAGCCTTTCGCACCGACTTTGCCGCTGCTAGGGGCGCGCCAGTCGGGGAGTAGCGCAGCCTGGTAGCGCATCTGCTTTGGGAGCAGAGGGTCGCAGGTTCGAATCCTGTCTCCCCGACCATGACTTGAGCCACCGAGCGCAGCGCAGCGATTGCTCGTCAATCGCCAGCAGCGCGTAGAGTGGCGAAAGCCGGCCAGCCTCGCTAAGCGAGGACTGACGTCACGGGATTTACTCCCGTGACGGCTTCACGGGTGGGGCCTGTAGCTCAACTGGTTAGAGCTGGCCGCTCATAACGGCTTGGTTGCGGGTTCGAGTCCTGCCGGGCCCACCACGGCCGCAAAGGTCACGCCTTGGCGGCCCGGATGGTAAGCACGATCTGGTCCGACGTGAATTTGAGACTGCCCCCGGCGAGCCTCACCAATCCGCGCACGAGGCGCAGTGCAAAGCCGAGCCCGAGACGCGTCCCCTCCTCCTCGCCCGCCGTCAGGAACGACGGGTCCAGCATCTGGCGCTCGTTGAAGTGGACGGTCGATGCGGGCCTGGTGACCGACACGAGGCAGCGCCCGCGCTCCTCGTGAACGTCGACCTTGATCGTTTCCGCCGGCGCGGCGGCGTCGATGACCGCACCGAGCAGGCGGCGAAGAAGGCGCTCGGCCAGATCGCGATCGAGCGCGCATGGATGCTGGTCGGCGATCGGCGTCACACGCAGCTGCACGTTTCGGGCAAGTGCCCGCTCGGCGAGCTCCTCGATCAGCGGAGGCAATATTTTGCCGAGATCGACCGGCTCCTGCTGACCCGCCGACCCGGTCTGGACCCGGGCCGCAAAGTCGAGATCCTCGATCGCCGCGAGCAGGATGCGCGCCTGGGACACGATCTCCGCCGCCCGATGGCGGTAGCTGCGATGGGCAGGTCCCAGATATTGGCCGTCGATGATCTCCGCGAAGCCGATGATCGCGTTCAGCGGCGTCTTGATCTCGTGGATCGTTTCCCGAAGTGATTCCGCGTCGCTTGTGAGTGCGTTTTTGGCTGCCGGGGGTGCAATCGGCTCATCATCTTCCTCGACCCCCCGACGGGCAATGCCGCGATAGCCGAGGAAACGGCCGTCCACGGGCGAGAAGGCGGGAATACCGCTTAGCCGCCACTCGCCTTCGAGGGCCGGCGCGGGGATCGTCAGCGGCGCTCCGTCGAAGGGTAGCCTGTCGGCGAAGGCACGGACGAGGCGTCGATCCGCGCCTTCCTCTCCCGGCAGGCTCCGACCGATCAGCGCACCACGCGGCGCACCGTCGACCCAGGCGATCTGCCCGGACGCGTCGCATTCCCAGCGGAACAGCATCGACCCGGGGCTTGGCGGGGCCACGGGCTCGGGCTCGCCTTCGAATTTCTCGATGGGCGCGGCCTGGCCTTCGCGCCGGCTCTTCAGCCGCTCGATCCTGGCGACCAGTTCGCTGATCGAATGCGAATGCTCGTCTTCCGCTGTCGGCTCCTGCGTGGGCTGTGGCCCAGCGCCGGCCGCAGGCTCGGCCGGCTCGCCACGGATGGTCCGGATGAAGTTCGCGACTTCGGCACTGGCTGCTTTGGTGACGATCCCCCACCCCGCCTCGTCGAGCTGGGCGGACGACAGCAATGGCGCCGCGACTTCCAGCTTGTCGCCGGCGAAGATGGCAACCAGCTGTGGCTCCGAGACCCGTCCGGCGATGCTTCGCGCAGTTGCCGCCCGGATCGGCCTCGCGACCGCACGCAATCCCGACCTGACCATCGTCAGCGCCGCATCGAGCAAGGCGGGATCGATTTCCTCATGGGGCCGCGACAGCAGGTCGACGAGCTGGCGCCAGCGGACGGTGCGGTCGTGGGCGTCCGCGACCGGCTGGGTCATCACCGTCTTGAGGCGGTCGTCAAAACGCACTTAATCGAGCCTTCACGCATTTGCGCCCCAGCCTTGCGGGTCCTGCCCTCCGCGCGACAGGTGGTGGGCGTTAACCATCCCGTTTTGGGACGAAAAGAGGGCGCCGGATCGATGACCCGACGCCCAGCTTTTCCGATATGCGCGAGAAAATCAGCCGTGGGTGGCCACGTAAATCTTCCACATCTTGGCGACGTCCGCTTGTGCGCCCCCCGCGGCGTTCAGCGCGGCCGTTGCGCCGGCCTTGTCGCCCGACCGTGCCAGCGCCATTCCAAGCCGAAGGTTCGCCAGGTCCTTGTCAACGCCGGTCTTGCCGAGCGCGGCGCGGTACAACTCGACCGCCTTCGCATAGTCGCCATAGCCGTAATAGGCGTCGGCAACGACCATCACCTTCTTCGCGTCCGGCGAGGCGAGTGCAGTCGTGGCCGCTCCGGCCAGCGAGGCGCGATCGCCTTGCGACTTGGACGTCGCCACGGAATAGAGCTGCGTGAAAATCGAGCTCGTCTTGCTGATCTTGTTCGCCGCGAAGCCGCGATCGAGAACCAGCTTCGCCTCGCCGGCAAATCCCTTGTTGACCAGCGTATTGGCCAGCCTGAAATAATCGCTCTCGCCGGACAGCGCATTGGCAGCGTCGGCCAGCCTCATCGAATCGATCATTCCAGCATCATCGAGCTTGCTGCCGGTCTGGTAGATGCGGATGGCGTCGCGCCAGTTCGCCGATGTCGGATAGGCAGCCACCCAATCCAGCGCGATCGTGGAAGCCACCGGCATTTTTGCGTTGTAGGAGAGCGCGATCGCGCGCTTGAACCATTTTTCGTCCGGCTTCTGGCCAGCCTGCTGACGGATGCCGATCGCCTTCTGGATCAATCCGACCGCTTCGGGGACACGAGCCTGGGCATTGCGAGTCTCGGCCAGCATGATGATCGTATCGACGTTGTTCGGTTCATATTTCAGCGCCTGCTCCAGCGCCGTGCCCGCCTTGTCGAAGGCCTTGGCGTTATAGTTGATTTGCGCGCTGCTCTCGTACAGCCCCGCCAGCTCCGACGGCGGCGCGACGCCGGTTGCCAGCATCGCATCGATCGCCTGGGCGGCAAGCGCCATATTGTTGCTGTCGATGGCGGCCTTCAGCTGGAGCTGGCCAATGAGGTAGCGATCGTCGGCGGTCTTGGCCTTGGCCTGCGCCGCCGCGAGCTTGGCCGGGATGTTCGCCGCGTCCTTTGCATTGACCGCCGTCTGCAGCTCGGCCAGCGCCGGCCGCGCTTGTTTGGAAATGTCGTATTTCCTTTCCGGAGCCGCGCTATTCTGCGCGCCTTCGGCCTTGGGCTGCGCCGCGGACGCCGGAGCGCTCGGACCATATTGGGCCGACGCAATCGACGGCGCGAAAAGGGCGCTGCTCGCGAGCAGCATTCCCAATGCAAAACCCTTGTAGCTCATACGAATCTCCTTGGCGCCTCCGCGCTGTGCGGCAGGAGGCATAATCCCGTTGACGCGCCTGCCCATAGACTTCCAGCCTTCGCGCGAAAAGCGCCAATGGCCATGCGGGCCTGAACGCCATTTGAACCGGTTGGAATAGCTGGGAAAATCCCCATATCAAATGCACGCGGCCACTGCCCGACTCGCGCGCGCATATGCGTGCGCGGGGGTGGCGCTCCGATTGCCCATGGTCTAGCTAGGGCATGGGGGCGAATCTGCCGGAAGGCAGCTTCTTTCCCGCTTGTTTGAATAACTCGAAACGACAGGATTTTTCCTTGGCGACCCAGCCTCCGGCCGACGACACCAGCCTGCCCCCTTCGGGCGGCGATATTGCCCCCATCTCCATCGTCGAGGAGATGAAGACCAGCTACCTCGATTACGCCATGTCGGTGATCGTCAGCCGCGCGCTGCCCGACGTGCGCGACGGGCTGAAGCCGGTGCATCG
>CAMPIY010000014.1 GCA_946886645.1 uncultured Sphingomonas sp. | reverse complement strand
AAGACGATATGATCCCGCTCCACGGCAAGCTCGGCCGCTCCGAAGGCTGCTTCGCTTTCAGCCGCAAGAGCCAGTGGGACGTCATGCACCGCCTCGGCGAAGGGCGTCTCATCTATGCGGAGAAGATTGCGTAGCGCCGAGACGAAGCGGACAGGCGCGTAGCGCCACGTTCGCTTCGACGAGAGACGCGAAGCAACGGACGGCGTGCTGCCCTGAGCAAAGGCGAAGGGCAGACACGACCGACGTCACGGGATTTACTCCCGTGACGCCCTTTTCCTCGAAAGCTGCATGCCGTCACGAAGTAAATCATCAACGAGGTCGGTTAGTCCCCCGGACTAACCTTCGACATGCGGGGCATATCGAACCTCGTTGATCGTCAGTCCTCGCTACGCGAGGCTGGCCGGCATTGACCTGACGGTCTCTTCGATCCGCCATCTCTTCGCGCTGCTAACAATTGCATCGCAATTGCTTCGCTGCGCTCGGTGGCTCACTTCGCGGCCACCTTTTCCGCCGGCTTCTTCGCTCCGGGCTCCTCGCCCTTGCTATCCAGCAGCGCGGAAATGACCTTTCCGTCGCGCTTGTACATATCGTTGTAGCTGACGATCGACCCGTCGTTGTTCGCGGCGACGCTGAAATAGACGATGTAGACCGGCAGCGACTTCACGAAATTCGCCTGGACCGACTTCTTCGACGCCAGCGCCTCCTTGACCTTCTCCTCCGTCCATTCGCCATTGTCGTCGCCAAGCAGCATGGTCGCCAGCTCCAGCACGTCCTTGGTGCGGATGCAGCCATGGCTGGCGGCCCGAATCGAGCTGTTGAACCGGCTCTTGGCGTTGGTGTCGTGCAGGTAGATCGCCTGGTCGTTGGGCATCACGAACTTGAGCTGGCCCAGCGCATTGCTCGGGCCCGGCGGCTGACGCCAGCGCTGAACCTTCCCGTCCTTGCCCTTGACCGCGACATAGCCGGGCTTGCCCGCAACTTCGCGGGAGATGCTCCTGGGAACCTCCCACCAGGGGTTGAGGATGACGCCCACGGCCGTCGCGTTGAGCTGGGGCGTCGGCGTCTTGATGGCGCCGGCGACCGCCCGCGTCTTCCACCTCGTCGCGCCATTTTCGACCAAAGTCGCATAATAGCTGGGCACGTTGACGATAATATATTTGGAACCCAGCACGCGCGGCAGCCAGCGCCAGCGGTCCATGTTGAGCCGGATCTTGTTGATCTTGTCGATATCCGTGGTGGGCGTCGCCGCAAGCGCGGCCTTCAACGCACCATATTGCGGATGGGCCGGAAGAAGCCCGTTGAGCGCTTCGGGCAGGCGGTTGCTCTTCAACGCGGCTTCGAGCAGCGCGCGCTGCTGCGCCTCGTCGAGATCCTTGTCGACGACATGCCAGTCGATCCGCGCATCGCCGCGAACGTGGCCAAGCGCCAGGTCGGACGAGAGCCGGTTGAAGGTCTTCGTCGCGACATCGGACATGACCAGCGGGTCGCCCGAGCGCATCGCGGCTTCGAGCGCCTCCGGCTCATAATCGGCTGGGGACAAGCCCTCGCGAGCAACGCCGCGGACATAGTTGAGCAGGGTTTGGGCCTGATAGGGCTGCCACAATAATGGCGGCAGGGGTGGCGCCTCGACCGGCGCCGCCGGCTGGGCGGCTTCGGGAAGCGGCGCAATCGGGTCTCCGGGAGGTGCAGCCTGCGCCCAGGCCGCCGAAAGCGGCGCCGCAATGGCAAACAAAGATACAACGGACCTACCCAACCACGCTTTGGTCACTGATCTTACCCCTCGCTTCGATGACCTACATTGCTAGCAGAAGCCGAGCTTACACAGGATGAACCGGGCGGACTAGGGCGAACAGGGCCTTTAAACCTGGTTTCGAGGCGAGCTACCAATCCTTAAACAGTTGGGAAGCATAATGAATGCTTGTTCCGCCGAATTGGGGGAAGGCTCGCCATGTCTTCGCGTTTCTATCTGCATGGGGACATGATCCCGCGTACCGTCAAGCGCATGTTCGACGAGCGGGGCGAGGAGCGGATCGAAGCCGCCTCCCGCACGGGCGTGCTTACGCTTCGCAAGCGCAACCATGTCGTGACCCTGGTGAATCTTTCGCGTTCCGGCGCGATGATACGCTTTGGCGGCGATGCCCACATCGCGGAAAATGTGTCGCTTCAATTGCTTGACCGGGGCGCGATTGCGGGTCAGGTGCGCTGGTTACGCGACGGACGGATGGGCATATCATTCAGCCAGCCGTTGGAGTAACCGCGTGGAGATGAATTTTTCGATGATCAAGGCGCGAATCGAGGAAGATCGCGAGCACGGCGACCGTCGCCGAACGGCCCGCCATCTGGTCGAAATCGGCGCGAAGGTTCGCGAACTGGGCAGCGAAGGGTTCGAGGCGAAGGTCCTCAACATCTCCGAAACCGGATTCATGGCGGAGGCCGAGGGCCATTTCGAGGTCGGAACGCGCATCTGGCTGATCCTGCCGGGCCGCGAGCGCGCCAATGCCCTGGTCCGCTGGATCGCCGGCAGCAAGATCGGCGCCGAGTTTGCCGAGCCGATTTCGCTGGAAGGCCTCGAGGCCTAGCGACCCAGCGCCCGCTTCACGGCGGGCGTTATCCCGGTCACGATCCGCTTCACTCCCTCGAACGTCGGATGCATTCCGTCCGGCTGGGTCATGCCCTTCTGCCCGGCCACCCCCTCCATGAAAAAAGGGTAGAGCGCGGCCCCGTTCCGCTTCGCCAGCTCCGGATAGATCGCCTCGAACCGCGCGACATAGGCCGGGTCGAGATTGGGTGCGGCCCGCATTCCCGCGATCAGCACCTTGATATTCCGGCGTTTCAGCTCGCCCAGGATCGCGTCGAGGTTGGCCCGGGTCAGCGCCGGATCGAGCCCGCGGAGCATGTCGTTGGCGCCAAGTTCCAGCACGACGAGGTCGGGCTTGCGCGGCAACCCGTCGATGGTCCAGCCGAGCCGCGCCTTGCCGGCTTCGCTGGTATCACCCGACACGCCGCCGTCGACCACCTCGGCCGCAATCCCGTGGCGGCGAAGCGTCGCCTGAAGTTGCGGAGCGAAGCCGAGCCCGCTGTCGAGGCCGTAGCCGGCGGTCAAACTGTCGCCGAACGCCAGCACGAGCGGGCGCTCCGGCGCCGGCGCGGCGGCGGTCAGAAGGATCGACAGAAGGGCGGCGGATATCGACCGGCGGATCATGGGCTGCAAGGTGGGGCCATTGTGGACGCGGAACAAGCCACCTAGCTACCGTCCATGAGCGAACCCCTGATCGATCTTCAAGATATCCGGCTGACGCTCGGGACGGGCGATGTCCGGACCGAAATATTGAAAGGCGTCAGTCTGCGGCTCGATCCGGGCGAGAGCGTCGCGGTGCTTGGCCCGTCGGGTTCCGGGAAAAGCTCCCTGATGGCGATCATCGCCGGCCTGGAGCGGGCGGACGCGGGCAAGGTCCGGCTTGCCGGCCAACCGATCGATGGAGTGAGCGAGGACGATCTGGCCCGGCTTAGGGGGCGCTCGCTGGGAATCATCCTCCAGGCGTTTCACCTGCTGCCGACCATGACCGCGCTGGAAAATGTATCGGTCCCGCTGGAGCTCGCCGGCGCCGAAGACCCGCGCGGGCGGGCGGCGTTCGAGCTGGAGCAGGTCGGGCTGGGCCATCGGCTGACCCACTATCCGGCGCAATTGTCGGGGGGCGAGCAGCAGCGCGTCGCCATCGCACGGGCCACCGCGCCCCGGCCGCAATTGCTGCTGGCGGACGAGCCCACCGGCAATCTCGACAGCGCGACGGGCGCCGCGATCATCGACCTGCTGTTCGAGCGCGCGGGCGCCGCCGGCGCGGGCCTGCTGGTCATCACGCACGACCCGGCGGTCGCCGCCAGGGCCGGGCGGACGGTCCATATGTCCGACGGCCGCTTCGCCGCGTGACCAATGCTTTCCGCCTGGCGATCCGCGACCTGAGGGGCGGGCTTTCGGGGCTCGGCCTGCTGTGGCTGTGCCTCGCCATCGCCACCGCCGGCCTCGCCTCGGTCACCAGCCTTGCCTCGTCGATCGACAGCGCAATCGCCGCCAATGGACGGCAATTGCTGGGCGGCGACCTGTTGCTGTCGGTGGCGCAGCGCGAGGCGACCGCCGAGGAAAAGCAAGCGATCGACCAACTCGGTCGCTCGTCGAAGAGCGTCACGACCCGCGCCATGCTGGCAGCGCCGGACGGCGGAAGCATGTTGACCGAGCTGTCGGGCATCGATCCGGCCTGGCCGCTGGCGGGCCGGCTCGAGCTCGCGCCTGGCGGTCACCGCCCCGCCGGTGCCGAGATTGCCATCGGTCGAGATGCGGCGGACCGGCTCGGCCTGAGGGTCGGCGACACGCTGCGCGTCGGCAACGGGTCCTTCCGGCTGGCCGCGATCATCGAGAAGATGCCCAGCGCCAGCGGCTTCGCCCTCGCCCCGCCCGCGCTGATGGACCAAGCCGGCCTCGCGATGACGGGACTCATCCAGCCTGGAAGCCTGACGACGACCAGCTACCGGCTGATCCTTCCCGAAAGCGCCGACCCGGAAGCGGCGGGCAAGAGCTTCCAGCAGCGTTTCCCGGAAGGCGGATGGCGGGCCAGCGACCGCGGGGATGCGGGCGGCGGCACCCGGCGGTTCGTTGATCGGCTTGGCCAGATGCTGTTGCTCGTGGCGCTCTCGGCACTCGCCATCGGCGGGCTTGGCATGTCGAGCGCGGCTGCGGCCTTCGCCGCGTCGCGGCGCCAGAGCATCGCCATCCTCAAGCTGATCGGAACCCCGCGCCGGACCGTGAATGCCATGCTGGGGGCCGAGATCGGGCTGATCGCCGCGCTTGCGATCCTGGCCGGGCTCGCGGCGGGAGCCTTTGCGCCGGCCCTGGTCGCGGGGATCGCGGCGCCTTTCCTGCCGGTCGCGCCCGACCCTTCGCCGCAATGGCTGGCGCTCGGCGAAGCGGCACTGTTCGGCCTGCTCATCAGCTTTGCCGCGAGCTGGCGGATGATCGCCAATGCCGGCGAAACCCGCCCGGCGCGGCTGCTCCGGGGCGATGTCGCGGACGCCGAGCCGATGCACTGGCGGAGCTTCATCGTCCCGACGATCGCGCTCGGCCTCGCCGCGGCGCTCGCCATCTTCACCGCCAGCGATCCGGCCTTCGCCGCCATCGGGATCGCGGCCATTGCCTCGCTGTGCGCCCTGTTCGCGCTGCTGGGCTTCGCGGTCCGATGGGCGGCACGGCGGGCAAGGCACCTCGGCGGGCCGGTCACCCGCCTGGGAATTGCCGCGCTCGACCGGCCCGGAGCACCAACGGGACGGCTGGCCGTGTCGCTTGGGCTGGGGCTCACGCTCCTGGTGACCCTGGCGGCAACGGCGTCGAGCGTCCTTGCCGAGATCGATTCGACCGTTCCCAAGCGGGCGCCGGCCCTGTTCCTCGTCGATATTCCCCGCGCCGAGCGGGATCGCTTCGATGCGATCGCCAAGGCCGAGCTGCCCGGCGCCGAGCTTCGCCTGGTCCCCTCGCTTCGCGGCCCGGTGACCGAGGTCAATGGCGTCCGCGTTGCCGACATGAAGGCGATTCCGGAGGGCGCATGGATTCTGCGCGGCGACCGCGGCCTGACCTTCGCGCGGGAGCTTCCGCCCGCCAACCGGGTTGTCGCCGGCGAATGGTGGCCCGCCGATTATCGCGGCCCGCCGCTGGTCAGCATCGACGTCGATGCCGCGACCGCCCTGAACCTGAAGGTCGGAGACACGCTGACGGTCGCCGTGCTCGGCCGCCCGATCACCGCCCGGATCGCCTCGCTGCGGGAGATTGACTGGCGCAGCATGGGCTTCAACTTCGCAATCATCTTCGCGCCCGGCACGGTCGAAAGCGCGCCATACACGCTGATGGCGACCGTCGCTCCGGGTGAAGGGCGTCCGACCCTCGCTTTTGAGCGGCGCCTGACCAGGGAACTGCCGATGGTCAGCGCGATTCGGGTGTCCGACATCGTGGCCCAGGTTCGCTCGCTGCTCGAATCGATCGACGGCGCGGTCCGCGTCGCGACCGGCTTCGCCATCCTCATGGGAATGATCGTGCTGGCCGGCTCGGTTGTCGCCACCCGGCGCCAGCGGGCGCGCGACATCGTCCTGCTCCGCCTTGTCGGCGCCACCCGCGCCGAGGTCATCCGAAGCCAGCTGATCGAGTTCGCTTTGCTCTCGTCGGCGGTCGCGCTGACGGCCTTCGCGGCGGGCGCGATGGCGGCACGCCTCATCGTTACCCGCTGGTTCGAATTCCCGTTCAGCCCCGATTGGGTCACCCTCGCCCTGGTGCCGCTCGGCGCCATATTCCTCGCGGTCCTCGCGGCATTTCTGGCGGCGCTTCCGGCGCTTAACGTCCGTCCCGCTCAGGGACTGCGGGCGCTCTGACGGCATCGTCGATGCAACCCAACTTCCCGTCGGCCGTTCAAGCAAGCCGAAAGGATGTTCCACATGGCATCAGTACCGACGCTCAGCGATCTGCAGATGCGGCACGATCCGGCGGGTCGCGGCTACCACGTCGTTTACCGCGAGCATGAAGTGAATCATTGCCCGGGCTGCGGGCGCACCCAGTGGCTGATCGGCAGGGTTTCGGCCGAATGCGCCTTCTGCACGACGGCGCTTCCACTGGCCGAGGCCAGCATGCGCCATCACAATGCGCCGATCGTGATCCAGCACCGCAACCGCGATACCGGCCAGGCCTGGGCCGCCTAGACTATTTCTTCGGGGTCGGCCTGATGGGGACGGGGATGTTGCAGATGTCCGCGCCCCCGGCCGGCACCCGGTAAAAATCATCGTCCCGGTTCATCCGAACCAGCACATAATGCGCGAACCCGACCGTCATATTGTCGAGATACTGGAACGAGGGGCGGGCATCGGCCGGCATCGCCGAGGCCAGCTGGACCGACTGGATGGGTTTGGCCACCTGTCCCTTGGCATAAAAGCCCATCTTCTCCGTACCGCGTGGCAGCGAGGATAGATTCTCTATTCCCTCGATCACTCGGCCGACGATCGCGATGTTGCGGTCGAGCTGGCGGGGAGCATGGCCGATGATGGTGTAGAGCTCGCTACCCGAACCGGTGTCCGGGGCAAGGTCGCGGGCCACCCCGACCGCGCCATAGCAATGGGTCAGGCTGGCGGTTCCGTCCTTATAGGTTGCGACCGGCCAGCCGCCGGAGAAACCTGCCTGCTTCGAATAGGGATCGCTCGCCTTGATCGCGAGAAAAGGCATCCCTTGGGCCGGCCGCCAATATTCGTGCGGCGGAACTTTCACCACGCCATCGGGAAGCGGCCGCTCGGCTTCGCCCAGCCCCCATTGCGAGACATAATTGTCCTGCACCCGATAGACCGTCGAGCCCTGCCAATATCCGGCCGTCGCCATCTTGCGGATGTTGGCGACATGGACCGGCGCGAAATCCGGCGCGAGCTGGATGACGACCTGCGCCCCGCCTTCCAGCGTCATGACCAGCAAATCCTCGGGTGGAATCGTCCGCCAGGCCTCATCGCCCATCTGGGCCACGATATCCGTCGGCGTCAGCTTCTTCGCTGGCGGCGGCGCGGCGGCGATGAGGGGCAACAGGGCAAGGGCGGCAATCGGGCGCATTGAGAGGCCTTTCGCAAAATCGGTCGCGCAACATTGCCGCCTCCCCTTGCGTAAGCAACCCCGCTAGGAAGCGCCGATGTACCTAGCCTCCATCATGCTCCTTGGGTCCGGCGAACTCGGCCGTGAATTCGCCATCGCCGCCAAGCGCCTCGGCTGCCGGGTGATCGCCTGCGATCGCTACGACAACGCCCCGGCGATGCAGGTCGCGGATGAGCGCGAAGTCTTCCCGATGCTCGACGGTGTGGCGCTTCGGGCGGCGGTCGAAAAGCACCGGCCGGACCATATTGTCCCGGAGATCGAGGCGATCGATACGGCGACGCTGGGCGAGCTGGAGCGCGAGGGCTGGCATATCGTCCCCTCGGCCAAGGCGGTCCAGCTGACCATGAACCGCGACGGCATCCGCGACTTCGCGGCCGAGGAGCTTGGCCTTACGACCTCACGCTACCTCTTCGCCGAGACCCGCGACGAGGCCATCGCCGCCGCCGAGACCGTCGGCCTTCCCGCCGTGGTGAAGCCGGTCATGTCGTCGAGCGGCAAGGGCCAGAGCACGGCGCGGACGATCGAGGAGCTGGGCACCGCCTTCGACTATGCCGTCGCCAACATGCGCGGCGACCGGCCGCGCGTGATCGTCGAGCAATTCATCGACTTCGACTATGAGATCACGCTGCTGACCGTTGCGACAAAGGACGGGGTGCTGTTCTCCCCACCGATCGGCCACCGCCAGGAGAAAGGCGATTATCGCGAAAGCTGGCAGCCCCATCCGATGGGCGAGGCGGTGCTGGCGTCCGCGCAGGAGCAGGCGACAAAGGTCGTCACCGCACTGGGCGGTTACGGCATCTTCGGCGTCGAATATTTCATTGCTGGCGACCGCGCCATCTTCTCCGAACTATCACCACGTCCTCACGACACCGGCATGGTCACACTGATCAGCCAGTCGCCCAACGAGTTCGAACTCCACCTCCGCGCAATTTTGGGTCTGCCCATCCCGGCGATCGAGCTCGCCGGGCCCTCGGCCTCGGCTGTCATTCTGGCGGATCGCGAAAGTCACGACTTCGGCTTTACCGGCGTCACAGATGCGCTCGCTACGGGCGAACCCGGCAAGCCAGTCGATCTCCGCCTCTTCGCCAAGCCCAACACGCTCAAGAACCGCCGCATGGGTGTGGCGCTGGCCCGGGGCCAAAGTGTCGGTGAGGCAGTTGGTCGAGCTGTCGCGGCCGCAAACAAGGTCACGATTGAGTATCGCGACTGAGTAATTGCATATTCATGCATAAATTTGCATATGGCGCGCATGATTCGTGCCGCCATCCTTGGTGCCTCCGGCTATGTCGGCGGCGAGTTGATGCGCCTCATCGCCGCTCATCCGGCGATGCAGGTGCATATAGCCTTTGCTGCCTCGAATTCGGGTCAGTCCGTTAGCGCGGTCCACCCCCACCTCGCGCTAGCCTATCCTGATACCACCTTCGCAGCCTGGGACCCCGCGCTGCTCGGCGGCTGCGACCTGATCCTCGCCGCTCTTCCCCACGGCGAAACCCAACGGCTCGCAGATGAACTGCTGAAACCCGGCATCCCGTTCGTCGATCTCGGCGCCGACTTCCGCCTCGACAGCGCCGCCGAGTTCGAGCGCTGGTACGGCGAACCGCATGCCCGGCCCGACCTGCTCGAGAGCTTCACCTACGGCCTCCCCGAATTCTTCCGCGAAGCCATCAAGGGCTCGAAGCGCGTAGCAGCGCCGGGCTGCTACCCGACCGCCGCCAGTCTCGCGCTGCGCCCGCTGGTGGAAGCCGGAGCGATCGAGAGGCAGGGCATCGTCGTCGATGCCGCCTCGGGCGTCAGCGGCGCGGGCCGCTCGGCCAATGCCGGAACCCATTTCTGCAGCGTCGACGGCAATTATCGCGCTTACGGGCTGCTCAACCACCGCCACACGGCGGAGATGGAGCTGACCACCGGCGCCTCCGTCCTGTTCACGCCGCACCTGATGGCCGCCAGCCGCGGCATCCTCGCCACTTGCTATGCCAAGGCGACGGGGAACAGCGACCCGCTCGCCATCCTCCATGACGCCTATGCTCGCGAACCTTTCGTCCATGTCGGCGAGGCTCCGCCCGAAACCAAATGGGCCACCGGCTCCAACGCCGCCTTCCTCACCGCCCGCCACGACGAGCGGACCGGGACTGTCCTCGCGCTCGCGGCGATCGACAATCTCGGCAAGGGCGCGGCCGGGCAGATGATCCAGTGCGCCAACCTGATGCTCGGCCTCGACGAGGGCGCGGGCCTTTCCACCATGGGAGTCTATCCGTGAGCGTTACCCTTGCCGAAGGCTTTGTCGCGTCTGGCCTGCCGGCGGGAATCAAGACGGAGGGACGCCGTGACGTCAGCCTGCTGGCGACCGACGACGGCAAGCCCGTCCCGACCGCGGCGGTCTTCACCCAAAACAAATTTCGCGCCCCGCCGGTCGAGGCCAGTCTCGAACGGCTCAACGTGTCCGGCGGCATGGCGAGCGGCGTCATCGTCAACAGCGGCAACGCCAATGCCGGGACGGGCACCAAGGGCCGGGCCGATGCCGAAGCGATGTGCGGCGCGGCGGCAGAGGCGGTCGGCTGCGATCCGCGCGACATGCTGGTCTGTTCGACCGGCCTGATCGGCTTTCGCCTGCCGATGCGGAAGATCCTCGGCGCGATCCCCGGCCTCGGCAAGGCGCTGAGCCGCGACGGCAACCGCGACGCGGCCAAGGGCATCCTGACGACCGACACTCGGCCCAAGGAAGCCGCCGTCATGCGCGACGATTATGCCGTCGGCGGCATGGCCAAGGGCTGCGGGATGCTGGCGCCCAACATGGCGACCATGCTCGCCTTCCTCACCACCGACGCCGAGCTAACCGCGGAGGAGTTGAAGCCGATCCTGTTCCGCGCCGCCGACGCGACCTTCAATTCGCTGATCACCGACGGCGCGACGTCGACCAACGACACGGTCATGCTGTTCGCCAGCGGCCGGAAGGGCCGCCCCGCCGACCTCGGCGCCTTCGAGGACGATGTCCGCCAGGTGTGCGAGGAGCTGATGCTGCAAATGGCGCGCGATGCGGAAGGAATGACCAAGCTGGTCGTCATCAACGTCACTGGCGCGGCCAGCGACGCGGAGGCGCGGAAAGTCGCCCGTTCGATCGGTAACAACCAGCTGATCAAGTGCAGCTGGTATGGCGCCGACGCCTATTGGGGCCGCCTGCTGGCGGAAGCCGGCTCTTGCGGCGTTGAGTTTGAAACCGAAAGCTCCTCGGTGAGCTATGGCGGGATCATGGTCGCCGAGGCGGGGGTCGAGATCCCGCACGATTCGGAATCCGTCGCTGCCCACATGCGCGGCACCGAGATCGACATCCTCGTCGACCTCGGCCTCGGCCAAGGGAAAGGTCGCGCCGTCTCGGTCGACCTCGGCCCCGGCTACATCAAGGAAAATGCGGCGACGTCATGATGAATGCGAACGACACCGCGCGCATCCTCATCGAGGCGCTGCCCTATATTCGCCGCTTCACCGGCAAGACCATCGTCGTGAAGGTCGGCGGCCTGCCGCTCACCGATCCGGCGCGGATGCGAAGCCTGGCCAAGGATGTCCTGCTGCTCCACTCGGTCGGAATACGGCCCGTGCTGGTCCATGGCGGCGGACCGCAGATCGACGTCGAAATGGCCAAGGCGGGCATCGAGGTGAAGCGGGTCGAGGGCCTCCGCGTCACCGACGCCGACGCGCTCGACATCGTCCGGATGGTGCTGGTCGGAAAGACGAACCGCGACATGGTCGCCGCGATCAATGCGCTGGAGCCGGTCGCGATCGGCGTCGCCGGAGAGGATGGGCGGCTGCTGGAAGTGGAGCCGGTCGACGAGCGGCTCGGCTTTGTGGGCCGCGTCACCAAGGTGCGCGGCGCGCTGCTACACGATTTCCATGACGACGGACTGATCCCCGTCGTTTCTACGGTCGGCGCCGATACTTCTGCCCAGCCCTATAACGTCAACGCCGATGATGCCGCCCGGGCGATTGCGGTGGCCATGAAGGCCGAGAAGATCATCTATCTGACGGGGACGCCGGGCCTGCTCGAAGATCCTGCCGACCCGGCAAGCCTCGTCCATCGCCTGACGACGGCCGAGGCGCGCGGCCGGATCGCCGACGAAAGCGTCACCGGCGGAATGATCCCCAAGCTCCTCGCCTGCGCCGAAGCCGTCGAGGGCGGGGTCGCGTCCGCCCACATGATCGACGGCCGCGCCGAACATTCCATTTTGGTCGAGCTTTTCACCGACGAAGGCATCGGTACGATGGTATGCGGTGAGGTGACCTCATGAATGGGAAGGTACAACGGCAGCGAATGATCGCCGACTGGCTCCGCGAGCATCGCGTGGGAAGCCAGGAGGAGGTCGTCGCACGCCTGTCGCTGTCCGGCATTGCCGCGACCCAGGCGACCGTCAGCCGCGACCTGCTGGAGATTGGCGCCGTGAAGCTGAAGCGCGACGGCACTATCCGCTACGTCATGCCCGACCAGGTCGAACCCGGTCATGCGGCCGCCAAGCTCGACCGGCTGCTCGCCGAATGGGTCGACGCCATCATCCCGGCGGGCAACCTGCTAGTGCTTAAGACCCCGCCGGGCTCGGCCAATCTCGTCGCCAATGCACTCGACGCGGCTGGACTGGAGGAAGTGGCGGGAACGATTGCTGGGGACGACACGATCTTCGTCGCGCTGGCGGACGGGGTGAACCCGCACGCGGCGGCCTCCCTATTGCAGCGGCGGCGATCGGGAGCATAATCCATCGTAAATGCGTTGGCCGCGAAAGGAATATCATGACCCGTCACGCGCCCCTCATATTCGCCGCCATCCTGCTCTCCGCCTGCGGATCGAACGAAAATCCTGCCCCGCCGGTGCAAAACGAAGTGATCGTGCGCAGCGAGGCGCAGCAGCAGCTGTTCAATCTAAGCGATCTCAACCGCGCCATCGCGCTCAAGCGGGCCATATTGGATCAGGGCCTGCGTTGCGGCCAGATCGTCTCGACCGGATACGTCACCCGCTACAAGGACATGGATGTGTGGACCGCCACCTGCAACGACAAGCGCGTCTGGTCGCTGTTCGTCGGCGCCAACGACAGCGTCCAGGTCCGCCTGTGCGACGACAATGAGAAGATCGGGCTTCCCGCCTGCAAGGTTCAGCCCGGCACCGAGGGCGGTACCGGGCTGGATGAAGTCAATCTGGTGAACGCGGCCGAGTGACGCGGCGGGTCCCATCAAAGTACCTGATGGGATTTAATCGCAGCGCCGGGTTTCTTTATATTCGCCAGCCGCCGACTTTTCCTTGATCGTCACGCACTTGCCCTGGCGGATTTCCTCACGCCAGCTGCCGTCGGCGTTGACCTGGCGCTGTCCCTTGGGGACGCGCTTGCCGTCCTTGATCTCCCAGTTGAAGCCCTTGGGCGTCGACTGGTCACCAGCGGTCGTTACCTGCGCATAGGCGGCCGAAGCGGCGGTCGCGGCAAGCGCGATACCGGCAGCGGTCAGGACGATCTTCAACGTGCGAGTCATTTGTCTCACTCCTTGGCACGCGTGATAGGCGAATCGAGCTTAACGCGGGCTGAAATGTCCATTCACCCACATAAACGCTCGAATCGGCCCGGATATTCCTTCTCCAACGCGAAAAGCCCCCGCCCGCTAGGGCGAAGGCCTTGGAAAATCGCGGTAAATCAGGTGAGCCGGGCCTTAGCCCTGGCGAGCTCGTCAGCTAAGGTCCCCCGGACCTTAGCCTTGCCTCGCTTTGAAGCGGCGGTTCGTCTTGTTGATGACGTAGGTCCGGCCGCGGCGGCGAATCACCCGGCAATCGCGATGACGCGACTTCAGCGACTTCAGGGAATTGCGAATCTTCATGGCCGAAAACGCCTGCCTTCGTAGTTTATATGTTGTCGGGTGGTTTGAACCGGCGGCTCCCCTATGGCGCGGGAGCCGCCAAGTCAAGGTCAGCGGGCCGTCTGCGCAGGGGCCCGCGGCCCCTTTGGATCGAACAAGTCGCCGAAATAGTCGCCCTGAAGCCACATCGGCCGCACCGGCGCATCGGCCATCGCCCGTGCGATGCGATAGTTAAGATCGGCATAGCGGGCGCCGGCATCCCAGTTGATGGCCTGCTTCAGGTCGTCCTGCGGCGAATGGTAGATCTTGCTCAGCCAGCTGTTCCAGATTTCCTTGCCGCCATTGGCGTGGCCGGTCATCAGAAGCACCGCCGGCACGCCCTGGCGGACGAACATATAATGGTCGGAGCGAGTGAAAATCGCTTCTTCCGGCATCGGGTCCGGAGCGACCGAAATTCCCATCGACGCGCCCGCCTCGGCGACCATCGCGCCGACAGTCGAATGCTCCGCACCGAATGCGGTCACATCGGTGAACGGGTAGAGCAGCAGCGGCATGTCGAGATCGACCAGCCCGACGATGCTCGACGCCGGCACGGTCGGATGGTTGGCGTAATAGTCGGCGCCCAGCAGGCCGCGCTCCTCGCCGGTATTGGCGATGAAGATGACCGACCGCTTGGGCCGGACGGGCTGCGCCGCGAACAGCCGCGCCGCTTCCAGCATGGTCGCGACACCCGCCGCGTTGTCGAGCGCGCCGTTGTAAATGACGTCTTCGCCCGGCTTCCCATCCAGACGCATGCCGAGATGGTCGAGATGGCCCATCAGGACGACATGCTCAGCCGCCAATGTGGGGTCCGAACCCTTCATCATGCCGATCACTTCAGGGCTGGTGAAATCCTCCCACTTGTTCTCGGCGTCGACCGACAGGGTTGGGCGCAGGGCGAAGCCGCGAGGCCCCTTCGCATCCGCGCGCACCGAGGCCAGCGAGCGTGGCGCCCCTTCGAACAATCGGCCAGCAATCTCTTCGGACAGGCTGAGCCGCAGCTTTAGGCCCGGCGGGGTCGAGCCGGCGCGGCCCGAGGAATCGACCCAGTCGATCACCGGCCGCCCGGCGCGCCGGAATCCACCCTGCCCACTGGCTTTCCGCGAAACTTCGATAAAGCCGACCGCGCCGGCCTGGGCCGCCATGATCGCCTTGCTGGCATTGAGGTGGGCTTCGATCTCGCTGGGCAGGCCATTGGGCGTCCCTTCCAGCGCGACCGCGATCTTTCCCTTGAGGTTGAGCCCGCGATAATCGTCGAAGCGGTAGCGCGCGTCCTTCAGGCCATAGCCCACGAAAACAAAGCCGGCGTTTTCGCGAAGGGCTTTTTCGGTGACGCTCGGGCGGAGCGACACGTCCTTGCCCTGTTCCAGCGCTACCCGCTGCCCACCGATTCCAAGCGACAGGACGGGCGGCCGCGCAAACGACGCGCGGCGGAACGGAACCTGCTGGAACCAGCCACCATTCTCGCCCCCCGGTTCCAGCCCGATCGCCCGGAACTGCGAGGCGACATAGTCGGCAGCGATGCCATAGCCCTTCGACCCCGTATCGCGTCCTTCAAGTCCGTCGGAGGCGAGGAATTCGACATCGGCGCGGACCCGCCGGATGCTGCCAGGGTCGGCCGGTGCGATCGGTGCTGCGTGAACCGAGGCGGTAGCAAGAAGTAGGGTGACGGCGGTCAACAGGCGCATGGTTGGCTCCGGGAAGAGGGCAGCGGGCCTTGCCCGCGATTATTCACCCAAGCGCTAGTCGAGCCCGAGGCCTCGCGCCAGCGCCGCGTCCCGCCGTTCGTCGAAAGACCGGCAACACGGGGGTTTGCCCATCGCGGCGCTCGGCTCTATCAGGGCCGCCGCTTAACCACATCCAGCCAACATCCAGGGGTTCCATGAGCATCACGATTTCGAGCGCGTTCGACGCCGGCAACATTCGGGTCGTCGGCAGCAATGGCGACAGCATCGACCTCGAAATCGTCAAGGACCACATGAGCGATTTCCACCAGTGGTTCCACTTCCGGCTGGCCGGAGCAGGCGGCCGCGAAGTGACCCTGCGCATCACCAATTGCGGCACCGCCGCCTACCCCGACGGCTGGCCCGACTATAAGGCCTGCGTGTCGATCGACCGTGAGGACTGGACCCGGATCGACGGCACCAGCTACGCCGACGGCACGCTCACCATCAAATTCGTGCCCGAAACCGACCTCGTCTGGATCGCCTATTTCGCGCCCTATTCGATGGAGCGTCACCACGATCTCGTCTCGACCGTCGCGGCCCTGCCCGGCGTCGAATATCGCAGCCTCGGCAAGAGCCTCGACGGGCAGGACATCGATTGCCTGACCATCGGCGAGGGCGACCTCACCTGCTGGCTCTACGCCCGCCAGCATCCGGGCGAGACGATGGCCGAATGGTGGATGGAAGGCGCGCTGGAGAAGCTGACCGACCCCGATGACCCGGTTGCCCGCGTGCTCCGCAAGGAATGCACCTTCCACGTCGTCCCCAACATGAACCCCGACGGGTCGAGGCGCGGTCACCTGCGCACCAACGCCGTCGGCGTGAACCTCAACCGCGAATGGCACGCGCCGAGCGCCGACAAGAGCCCGGAAGTGCTGTTCGTCCGCAATGCGATGGACGAATCCC
>CAMPIY010000013.1 GCA_946886645.1 uncultured Sphingomonas sp. | reverse complement strand
CGCCGTTGACCATGCAGCCGATGTCGCCGTCGAGCTTGATGTAGGCGAGGTCGTATTTCGAGGCTTCAACCTCCATCGGATCCTCTTCGGTGAGGTCGCGAAGCTCGGCCAGGTCCTTGTGACGGAACTCGGCGTTGCTGTCGAAGCCGACCTTGGCATCGAGGACCATCAGCTTACCGTCGTCGGTGATGGCCAGCGGGTTGATCTCGATCTGCGAGGCGTCGGTGCCGATGAAGGCGTCATAGAGCTTGGCAAGGACGTTTGCCGCCTGCTTGGCAAGGTCGCCGCTGAGGTTCAGCGCCGCTGCGACCGCGCGGCCATGGTGAGGCATTAGGCCGGTCGCGGGGTCGATGGTGATCGTCTGTATCTTCTCGGGCGTGTCATGGGCGACCGCCTCGATGTCCATGCCGCCCTCGGTCGAGGCGACGACCGCGATCCGGCCAGAGGCGCGATCGACCAGCAGCGCCAGGTAGAATTCCTTGGCGATGTCGACGCCGTCGGTGATGTAGAGGCGCTGGACCTGCTTGCCATGCTCGCCGGTCTGGATCGTCACCAGCGTCTTGCCGAGCATTTCCTCGGCGTTGGCGCGGACTTCCTCGATCGAGCGGGCGAGGCGGACGCCGCCCTTGGCGTCGGGCCCAAGCTCCTTGAACTTGCCCTTGCCGCGGCCGCCGGCGTGGATCTGCGCCTTGACCACCCAGAGCGGGCCGGGAAGCTGCCCGGCGGCCTTCACCGCTTCTTCGACGCTCATTGCCGCATGGCCCGCCGGAACGGGGACCCCGAATTTGGCCAGCAGTTCCTTGGCCTGATATTCATGGATGTTCATGGCCGCGCCTTAAGCAGATTGTCCCCCGCGATGCAAAGCGAGGCGTCGCGAATCTTCACAAATCTTCACGCTCACCAGGACCGTCATTGCCGGGCGGACGATCATCTCGACGAGCGCGCGACAGCTAGACTCGGAAACGGTCTGTAGGACAGAAGAATCTCGCCGTGACCGATTCCACCCAGCGCAAGATCATCCATGTCGACATGGACGCCTTCTACGCGTCGGTCGAGCAGCGGGACGACCCGGACTTGCGAGGCAAGCCGGTGGCGGTTGGCGGCGGGCATCGCGGCGTGGTCGCGGCGGCTAGCTATGAGGCGCGCAAATATGGGGTGCGCTCGGCAATGCCTTCGGTGACGGCCAGGCGCCGCTGTCGCGACCTTATCTTCGTCAAGCCGAGGTTCGATGTCTATCGAGCGGTCAGCCATCAGATCCGCGCAATCTTCGCCGACTACACCGACCTCATCGAACCCCTGTCGCTCGACGAAGCCTATCTCGACGTGACCGAGGATCGGCGCGGGCTCGGCACGGCCAAGGCCATCGCCGAGGAAATCCGGGCGCGGATCAGGGACGAGACCGGCCTGACCGCTTCGGCCGGCGTCAGCTACTGCAAATTCATCGCCAAGCTGGCGAGCGACCAGAACAAGCCCGACGGCCTGTGCGTCATCCCGCCGCACAAGGGCGCGGCCTTTGTCGCCACGCTGCCGGTCAAACGCTTCCACGGCGTGGGGCCGGTCACCGCCGCGAAGATGGAGCGGCTCGGCATATTGACCGGCGCCGACCTCGCGGCCTGGCCGATCGAGCAGCTGGAGGCCCATTTCGGATCGTCGGGCCGCTGGTACTGGCGCATCGCGCGGGGCATCGACGAGCGCGAAGTGAAGCCCGACCGTCCCTACAAATCGGTCAGCGCCGAACGGACGTTCGACGTGGACTTTTCCGAGGCGGAGGATTTGCGGCGGGAGGTCAGCCGCGTCGCCGGCTATGCCTGGCAGCGGATCGAGCGCGCCGAGGTGAAGGGCCGGACGGTCACGCTGAAGGTCAAGTTCGCCGACTTCGCCATCATCACCCGGTCCAAGAGCTTCGCCTCGCCGGTCCCCGACCTGGCAGCGTTCGAGGGTGCAGGACTGGCGCTGCTCGATACGATCCTGCCCGTGCCGAAGGGCATCAGGCTGCTCGGCCTCGGCCTGCACTCGATCGTCGAACGGGATGAATCGGTCCCGCAGCAGCTGGGACTCGCGATTTAGAGATTTTTCTGTTATATAATCGTCATTCGGCCGTCGCCTCCTGCGGCGGTCGTTCCATGCAGGATCAAAATCCACACGAGGGCCAAGGCCAGGACCGGGGGGTCGCTATTGGGGGGCGATACGGTGCGTAGCGGCTTTTGGAGCAGTGCGGACATTTGAGAAAGAGGTGACGGAATGGCTGTCAAAGCCCTTAACTTCGACGTTGGCGATTATGTGGTGTACCCCAAGCATGGCGTCGGCCGGGTGGTCGAACTCCAGAGCACCGAAATCGCCGGAACCAGCCTGGACCTCTTCGTTCTTCGCTTCGAGAAGGAAAAGATGACCCTTCGCGTTCCCGTCAACAAGGCGGACTCGGTCGGCATGCGCAAGCTGTCGAGCGACAAGACGATGAAGGACGCGCTCGAAACGCTGAAGGGCAAGCCGAAGGTCAAGCGCACCATGTGGTCGCGCCGCGCCCAGGAATATGAAGCGAAGATCAATTCGGGCGACCTGACGTCGATCGCCGAGGTGACCCGCGACCTGTTCCGCGCCGACGACCAGCCCGAGCAGAGCTATTCGGAACGGCAGATTTTCGAAGCCGCCTCGTCGCGCCTGGCGCGCGAGCTGGCCGCGATGGAGCAGACCGACGAGAAGGCCGCCCTGGTGAAGATCCTGGAGATCCTCAACAAGGCCGCCGCGATCCACAACAAGGCCAAGGAAGCCGCCAACGCTTAAGGCGTTTACTTCCCGGCCAAATGATCAGGGCGTCCTTCGGGGCGCCCTTTTCATTTGGGCTGATCGGCCGCCGTCCGTCGAAAGATACCGCCGTCCGTAAGCTTTGCGTGGAAGCGGGAGGGGATCGGGATTAGGTTCGCTTCGTCCCTCAAGGGAGGAAGCGACCGTGGCCCCATCCGGACGCCTGATCACGCCATTGGCACTGATCATTTCGGCGTTCGCGAGCGCTTCGACGGTCGACGCCAGGCCTCCGAAAATCGGAAAGCCGATCCCGGTGACGCCGACGCCCATGCCGCCACTGCCGCCGGCCGTCATCGACAATACGCTTGCCATCGGCGGGAACGATATCAACGCCCGCAAGGTGGAAACGCGAATGACGGTCGACGTCCTGGTGAACGGGCGCGGCCCCTATCGTTTCCTGGTCGATAGCGGCGCCGACACCTCGGTCGTCGGGCTGCGCGTCGCACAGGACCTGCGGTTGCCGATCGGCACGCCCGCGATTTTGCACGGCATTACCGCCAGCGCCCGGGTCGACCGCGTGCGGGTGAACGAGTTGAAGTTCGGAGCCGCGACGTTCCGCGACCTGGAGCTTCCCGCGCTTCGAGAAGACGATCTGGGCGGTGCCGGGATGATCGGAATCGACGCCCTGGTCGAGCAGCGGCTGATGATGGATTTCGAGAAGCGCATCATCAAGGCGGAGGACGCGCGCATTCCCGCCAAGATGATGGATGGCGAGATCGTGGTCACGGCGCGCCGTCGCAGGGGACAATTGATCCTGACTCAGGTCAAGGCCGCCGGGCTGTCGGTCGAGGCGGTCGTCGACACCGGATCGCAGATCACGATCGGCAATATGGCGCTTCGCGACAAGCTGATCCGCAAAAAGCGGGGCAAGTTCAGCACCGTTTCCGTGACCGGGGTGACGGGCGTGACGATCGACCTGCAATTGGCGGTCATCCCCGAACTGCGGCTGGGATCGGTGATCCTGCGCGATGTGCCGATCGCCTTCGCGGACGTGCCGCCATTCGCCGTGTTCGGAATGTCGAAGGATCCCTCCTTGCTGCTTGGAAGCGACCTTCTGGAAGTGTTCCGCCGGGTTTCGCTGGACTTTCGCGCACGCAAGGTGCGCTTCCAGCTGCGGCGATGCGGGGCGACCGCCGTTATGTTCGGCACTTCGCCAACCGAAAGTGTTTCGCGCATATTTTCGGGCGAGGATGCGGTCGTGTGCAAACGGTAAGCTAAGGGCTTGCGCATCCGCGCTGTCTTGGTGTATTATTGATGCAATACGCCTTGAAGGGAGAGCGTGATGATCCGATTTGCTTCTGTCGCCGTCGCCGCATTGCTGGCCGGGGCCTGCCATTTCTCGGCCGACGCCGAGGAGCGCGATCCGGGACCCGAGGTCACCCGCAGCTACCAGGTCGGCGCGTTCGACAAGATTGCGGTTGCCGGTCCTTATGAAGTCAAGGTCGTGACCGGCGGCCAGCCCGGCGTCAGCGCCAAGGGCGGCGAGAATTTGCTCGCCGAGACCGACGTGGTGGTCGAGGGCGACACGCTGAAAATCAAGCCGAAGAAGCGCAAGGGCTTCCGCTGGGGCTGGTCGGATGGAAAGGCGGTGTTCACCGTCAACGCTACCGCCCTTCGCGGCGCCGCCATCGCCGGCTCGGGCGGGATTGCCATCGACAAGGTCGCTGGCGATTTCGACGGCGATGTCGCGGGGTCGGGCGCCCTGAATCTCGCGTCGGTAGCCGGGGGCAAGATCAAGCTGGCCATCGCCGGATCGGGCGACGTCAGCGCGGCGGGCAAGGCCGACAGCGTCGACCTGTCCATCGCGGGCTCGGGCGACATCAATGCCGGCGGCCTCGCTGCCCAGACCGCCGATGTGTCGATCGCCGGGTCGGGCAACATCACCGCCAACGCCAGCGGCACGGCCGATGTTTCGATCATGGGTTCGGGCGACGTCGAGCTGACCGGCGGGGCCAAGTGCAATGTTTCCAAACATGGATCGGGCGACGTTCGCTGCTCGTAACTGCTTTGACGCTTCGTTAACCATGTGAAGCGAGGATGGGCGGATGATCGACCGCCTCCCTCCGACGACATTCCATCGGTCCCGTCAGACCGCTGGAGCCTTGAAGTCGTCCCCGCCCATCCTCGCTTTGCTGCTTCTCGCGAGTCTGCCGGCTGGCGTGCTTGGCGCGCCACCCGTTGCGCAACGCAACTACAGCGTCACCAGCTTCGACCGGATTCGGCTCGACGGTCCCTATGAAGTCCGGCTGAAAACCAACGTCGCGCCGTTCGCTCGCGCAAGCGGATCGCAGGCTTCGCTGGACGGCCTGTCTATCGCCGTCGAGGGACGCACATTGATCGTCCGGCCATCGAGCGGGGGGTGGGGCGGCTATCCCGGGGAAAATCGCGGGCCGGTGACGATCGAGGTTGGAACGCACGAGCTGGGCACCGCCTGGCTGAACGGAGCCGGGTCGCTGACCATCGACAGGGTCAAGGGCCTCGGCTTCGACCTTGCCATCCAGGGTGCCGGCTCGGCCCGCGTCGAAAGCATGGACATCGACCAGTTGAAGCTTGGAATTTCCGGTGCGGGCAGCGCGCGGATCGCGGGGCGCGCGGCGAAGATGACCGCGACCGTTCGGGGGACATCATCGCTCGACGCCGAAGGGCTTTCCGTCAAGGACGCGGTGATCGGCGCCGAAGGCCCGGCGATCGTGAGGGCCAATGTGACCAACGCCGCCAAGGTCGACGCGATCGGCCTCGCCGCCGTGACGCTCGCCGGCAAGCCGGCCTGCACCGTCAACGCCAAGGGATCGGCCAGCGTGACGGGCTGCAAATAGCTAAACGAGCGCCAATGCCGCCAGTTTCCCGTAGAGGCGCGGCGGCAGGTCGCTAAGGCCGGTGCCGTCGGACTCGCCGGTCGGCGCGTCATCCTCCTCCAGATAGCGCCAGCCCTGGTGCGCGCGCTTGGGCTTGGGCGGAACCAGCTGCAGATCGGCGGAGCAGACGATGTCGATCCGGCCGTCACTCCGGTCGTCGAAGCGGAGGATTTCCTGGCGCGCGACGATTCGATGCTTGACGATCCAGTGGAGCGAGCCGCCGATCAGCTCCGCCATCCGCTTCGGCCTCATCCGGGTGGGCACCCGAACCACTCCCTCGCCCGAAACCCGGCGAGCGATACGGTTCTGCAGCGCTTCGAGGCTGGCGCAGCCGACGGCGACCTTGGTGAGATGGAGCGGCACCCCCGCCAGATAGGCGGGCGGCCCCGAAGAACAAAGGCTTAGCCGACCAGCCCCGCCGCGGTGGCCAATCCGAGGAACACCAGGAACCCCATCGAGTCGGTCACCATCGTCACGAACACGCTCGACGCGACCGCCGGGTCTGCCCCGGCCCGTTCAAGCGCCAGCGGCACCAGCACGCCGGCAAGCCCGGCGATGACGATATTGGTCAGCATCGCCGCCGCAATCACTCCGCCAAGTTGCGGCGAGCCGAGGATCAGCGTCACCGCAATTCCGATCAGCACGGCGATGGTCAGCCCGTTCATCAGCGCGACGCGGATTTCGCGGAACACCGCGCGCCAGCGGTTGGAGCCCGTCAGCTGGTTGGTGGCGATGGCGCGCACCGTCACCGCCAGCGTCTGGGTTCCCGCATTGCCGCCCACCCCGGCGACGATCGGCATCAGCACGGCGAGAACGGCGAGACGCTCGATCGAATGTTCGTAAAAGCGGATCACCGACGACGCGACCAGCGCGGTCATCAGGTTCGCGGCGAGCCAGCGCACCCGCTCCTTGTAGGTGTCGACGATCGGCTCGTTGATGTCGCCGTCGCCCGCGCCAGACAGAAACAGCGCGTCCTCGCCCGCTTCTTCCTGGATGATGTGGACGATGTCGTCGACGGTGATCATTCCGACCAGGCGTCCGCTGGAATCGACCACCGCGGCGGAAATCAGGGCGTATTTCTGGAACCGCAGAGAGACTTCTTCCTGGTCCATGTCGACCGGGATCAACGTCTGTTTGCGGGCCATCACGTCGCTGACCGCCGCCGTGCGCGGCGAGCGGAGGATGGTCGACAGCTTGCAGGTTCCGACGGGATGATGGTCGGGCGAGACGACGAACACTTCCCAGAAGTCGGTCGCCAGCTCGTCGCCGGAGCGAAGATAGTCGATGACCTGCCCGACCTTCCAATGTTCCGGCACCGCGATCAGGTCGCGCTGCATCAGGCGGCCGGCGGTCTCCTCCGGATAGGTCAGCGCTTCCTCGACCGCCGCCCGGTCGTCGGGTTCCATCGCCCGCAGCACCGCGAGCTGGTCGTCCTGCTCGAGGTCCTCGATCAGAGCGACCGCGTCGTCGGTGTCGAGCTGGGCGGCGAGGTCGGCGACCTGCTGCGGCTCCATCTCGTCGATCACATCCTCGCGGACGTGCTCGTTCAATTCGGCATAGACGTCGGCGTCGACGATCCCCGCCAGCGCCTCGATCAGGTCGGCGCGCTCGTCGGTCGGGGCGAGTTCGATCAGGTCGGCGATGTCAGCCGGATGGAGGTCCGAGACCAGCCCGCGCGCCGCCTCGTCGTCGCCGTCCGCGACCGCATCGAGCACCTCCCGCACGAAACTGGCGCGGAGATGGTCTTCCTTGTCGTGAACCCGGTCCTCGGGCGGGGCGCCATTCTGCTCAGGCGAAGAGGTAGCGATGATGTCGCTCTCGCTCATGCCTCGTCCCCTCGCCGATGGTCGCTTGGCGCTTCCCTATGCGCCCCCGCGCACTGGCGCAACCCGCGCGACACTCCTACATGGCGGCCTCAATCTTCCAGCTTCAAGGACATGACGATGGCCGACGCCAATACCCTGACCTTCACCCTTTCGAGCGGCGGCGACGTCGTCATCAAGCTTCGCCCCGACCTGGCGCCCGGCCATGTCGAACGGATCGCCGGCCTCGCCCGCGACGGCTTTTACGACGGCGTGGTGTTCCACCGCGTTATCCCCGGCTTCATGGCCCAGGGTGGCGATCCGACCGGGACCGGCACCGGAGGCAGCGACCTTCCCGATCTGAAAGCCGAGTTCAACGACGAGCCGCACGTCCGCGGCACCTGCTCCATGGCGCGCACCGCCAATCCCAACAGCGCCAACAGCCAGTTCTTCATCTGCTTCGACGACGCGCGCTTCCTCGACAACCAATATACCGTCTGGGGCAATGTCGAGAGCGGCATGGAGCATGTCGACGCCCTCCCCGTCGGCGAGCCGCCGCGCGAGCCGGGCAAGATCGTCAAGGCAACGGTTGCCTAGAGTGGCTTGATCAGGCCGTCGGGATTGGCGGCTGCGCCATCGTTTGCGGAACACGCCGCCTGGAAATGCTGTCGATCAGGCCGGCGTATCGCGCATGGTCGCGGATCGGGTCGAGATCGGAGTCGTGCAGGAACCACATTTCCTGCTCGGCGCCGCAATATTTCGACCATTCCTCCAGCATCTCGATCGCCTGCTCAATCTCGCCGATCTGGGCATAGGTGCAGGCGGCATTGTAGCGGGCGTTATTGTCATCCGGGTCGATCAGCTTGACCCGCTCGAGCCATTTCAGGGCGAGATCCTTCTCGCCAAGCGAGGCTAGCGTGGCGGCTCCGAGCTGGGCGGGACGCGAGTTTTCCGGGTGAAGTTTCAGCTGCTCCTCGGCGCGCTTCAGCCCCAATCGCCCATATTTCTCGGACTGGTCGAGCTGTCCGATCGACCTGTAGACGATCTGCAGGAGCATGGGCGCCTGTGAATCGTCGGGCTGGATTTCGAGCGCCCGGGTGTACAATTCTATGGCGCGCTCGAATTTGCCCTCGGTAACGCAGAAGCGGGCGTAGGACAGGCTGGCGTCGAAACTGTTCGGATCAAGTTCCAGCGCTTGTTCGAACGCATCCATGGCCTCGGGCCGCCGGTTGCTGTTGGCGAGGGCCTCTCCCCTGGCGGCATGGGCTTCGGCCAGGTTCGGATCGAGCGCCAGCGCCTTGTCGGTGATCGCCAGCAGGTCGGCAGCATTGGTGGGAACATTGTACATCCCCCACAAGCGCGAGATGCTGCTCGCCATGCCCGCATAGGCCCTGGCGTAGTTTGGATCGATCTCGACCGCTTTCGCGAACATCTCCTTCGCCAGCAGCAGGTACGACCTGGTGAAGGCATGGAAAAGCTGCCGGCCCTTCAAATAGTAATTATAGGCCTCGACATTGTCCGTCGGAGCCTGGGTGATGGCCTTCTTTTCCTTGGGCAACAGACGAATCTTGAGCTGGTCGACGATCGCCTTGGTAATCTCGTCCTGGATCGCGAAAATGTCCGTCAGATCCCGGTCGTAGCGATCGGCCCATAGGTGTCCGCCGTTCGATCCGTCGATGAGCTGTGCGTTGACCCGCACCCGCTGGCCGGCCTTGCGGACGCTGCCCTCCAGCAGGTAGCGAACACCCAGGTCCGAGGCCACACTCTGCAGGTGAGGCGACATGCCCTTGTAGCCAAAGCTGGTGTTGCGGCCGACGACGAACAGCCCGCTGACCTTGCTGAGGTCGGTGATAATGTCTTCGGTAATCCCGTCCGAGAAATATTCCTGCTCGGCATCGCCGCTCATGTTGTTGAACGGCAGAACCGCGATCGAGGGTTTGTCGGCGCCGTCCGTTTCGCCATCCGGCGACGCGGCCGGGTTGGCGCGGGCGGCGGAGTCGTTGATCAGGACATTGTAGACTCGCACCGGGAACTGGATGTTCTTGAGTTGCTGCTCGCCAATATCCTCGAACGTCAGGTCGAGCCGGTTGCCGACGTTGTCGCGCACCGACTGGGACACCGCCACGCCGCCGGTCTTGGCAACACTTTCGAGCCGGGCCGCGACATTCACGCCATCGCCGAACAGGTCGTCATCGTCGACAATGACGTCGCCAAGGTTGATCCCGATCCGGAATTCGATCTTCCGGTCGTCGGCGACGCCATTGTTCCGGGCGCGCATGTCCCGCTGGATTTCGGTGGCACATTCGACCGCGTTCACGACGCTTGGGAACTCGACCAGCATCCCGTCGCCGGTCAGCTTCACGATGCGGCCCTGATGCCCGGCGATTGCCGGATCGATCAATTCGTTTCGATGACTTTTGAGGCTGGTGAGCGTGCCGACCTCGTTCGCGCCCATCAGGCGGCTGTAGCCCACCACATCGGCAGCCATGATCGCGGAAAGGCGGCGTTCCATCCAACCCCCAGACTCGACAGGGGCTTCACCTAGCACATTAACAGCGCTTATCACCAAAAATGGAGCGCGACGATATTTTGCACTTGCGAAGTAAATTGTGCGGTGCGATATAAATCGAGCCTTACGAGGCATCCTCTCCTGAAGACCTAAAGGCCGGGCCGAAACGCCCGGCCCTTTTTTTCTGCGGCGAATGGCCCCAGATTGAACCTCGACGCCCTGCTGCCGTTCCTATGACGGCCAGTCGGGGCGTGTGGGGCCGGGTTTTCCACGGAAGAGGATTTTCAGCGGATGGCGACTGTCGACACCATGACCGGACGAGTGCAGGTCGCGAACCTGCCCCCTGCCGACAGCGGGCGCGGAGTCGCCCGGCTGCCGATCAAGCTGATGCAGGAACTCGGCATTTCCGAGGGCGACGTGATCGAGATCGTCGGCAAGCGGGCGACGGCGGCCCGGGCTATCCGGCCTTATGGCGACGATGCCGGCCTCGACATCATCCGGCTGGACGGGCTCCAGCGCGCCAATGCCGGCATCGGATCGGGCGATTTCGTCGAGGTGCACAAGGCAACGTCGAAGCCGGCAACCAAGGTCGTTTTCGCACCCACGCAGAACAATGTCCGCCTGCAGGGATCCGCGCAGGCGCTCCAGCGTAGTTTCGAAGGCCGGCCCTTCTGCGAAGGCGACACGGTCGCGACCACGGGGCACCAGCGCGTCAATGCCGACATGCCCGATCACATCCGCCAGCTGCTCAACGCGCCGGCATTCGCGCTGCAGGAAGTGCGGCTGACCGTCGTGTCGACCATGCCGCGCGGGATCGTTCACATCGACGCCAACACGCAGGTCGAGCTGCTCCCCGAGTTCGCCGACCGCAAGGACGGCGAGCGCCGGGCCGACGTCACCTATGACGACCTCGGCGGGATGAAGAACACCATCGATGCGTTGCGCGAGATGGTCGAGCTTCCGCTGCGCCACCCCGAGCTGTTCCAGCGGCTGGGCGTCGATCCGCCCAAGGGCGTTTTGCTCCACGGCCCGCCCGGGACCGGCAAGACCCGGCTGGCGCGCGCGGTCGCCAACGAGAGCGACGCGCAATTTTTCCATATCGCCGGGCCGGAAATCATGGGATCGGCCTATGGCGAGTCCGAAAAAAGGCTTCGCGAAATTTTCGAGGAGGCGTCGAAAAACGCGCCATCGATCATCTTCATCGACGAGCTGGATTCGATCGCGCCCAAGCGCGGTCAAGTCAGCGGCGAGGCAGAGAAAAGGCTGGTCGCGCAGCTGCTGACCCTGATGGACGGCCTCGAACCGCGCCAGAATTTGGTCGTCATCGCAGCCACCAACCGGCCCGAAGCAATTGATGAAGCGCTTCGGCGCCCCGGCCGGTTCGACCGGGAGATCGTCATCGGCGTCCCCGACGAACGTGGCCGGCGCGAGATCCTTGGCATCCACACGCGCGGGATGCCGCTGGCCGAGGGAGTCGACCTCGACGAGCTGTCGCGCCGCACCTATGGCTTCGTCGGCGCCGACCTGGCCGCCCTGACCCGCGAGGCGGCGCTCGAGGCCGTCCGGCGGATCATGCCGAAGATCAACCTGGCCGAGGACACGATCCCGACCGAGGTGCTCGACGCCCTGTCGGTCGACAACAATGATTTCGAAAATGCCCTGAAGCGCGTGCAGCCCTCGGCAATGCGCGAAGTGATGGTGCAGGTGCCCAACATCGGCTGGGACGACATCGGCGGCCTCGACGAAGCGCGCGACAAGCTGCGCGAAGGGGTCGAACTTCCGCTCAAACATCCCGAGGCCTTCCGCAGGCTGGGCATCAGGCCGGCCAAGGGCTTCCTGCTCTATGGCCCGCCGGGCACCGGCAAGACTTTGCTCGCCAAAGCCACGGCGCGGGAAAGCGAGGCGAATTTCATCGCCACCAAATCGAGTGACCTGCTCAGCAAATGGTATGGCGAAAGCGAGCAGCAGATCGCCCGCCTGTTCGCCCGCGCCCGCCAGGTCGCGCCGACGGTCATCTTCATCGACGAGCTCGACAGCCTGGTCCCTGCGCGGGGCGGCGGGATGGGCGAGCCGCAGGTGACGGAGCGCGTCGTCAACACGATCCTGGCCGAGATGGACGGCTTGGAAGAGCTCAATAATGTCGTCCTGATCGGCGCGACCAACCGGCCGAACCTGATCGACCCGGCCCTGCTTCGTCCCGGCCGGTTCGACGAGCTGGTCTATGTCGGGACGCCGGACACCGCCGGGCGGCGGCGCATCCTGGCGATCCACACCAGGAACATGCCGCTGGCCAAGGACGTCGACCTGGAGAAGCTGGCCCAGCGCACCGAGCGCTTTACCGGCGCCGACCTGGAGGACCTCGTTCGCCGGGCGGGCCTGACCGCGCTGCGCAGGGGACTCGACAGCGGCCAGGTCACGGCCGCCGATTTCGAGACCGCGCTTAAGGAAACCCGAGCCTCGGTGACCGAGGAGATGCTGTCCGACTATGCCAAGATCCAGGAGACGTTGAAGTCGGACGCGGTCCGGCCGGTGGGCGGTATCGGCTTCGTCCTGCCAGGGATGCTCCAGCCGCGCGGTCCCGGCAAACCGGACAACGGCAAGGGCTAAGAGGGAAGCCGGCCTCTGGCCCAGAGATTCAGGCCGATAAGGAGGACGGCGCCGACGGCGAACGGCCAATGCGGGTCGATGCCGTAAAGCAGGATGCCGATCCCCGGGGCCAGGATGAAGCTGGAGCCATTGGCGGCCGTGACGACCCCGGCGACGCCGCCCTGCTCGCCCAGCGGGACTGCGAGGCTGGCGCCGCCGGTGAAGCCCGGCCGGGTGAAGCCGAAGCCGAGGCTGGTAATGCCGAAGCCCAGCACGATGCCGTACAGGTCGGCGGCGAGCATGGTGATAACGAGGCCTGCGGCGGCAATCAGCGAGCCCCACAGGATCAGCGAGCGTGGCGCCAGGCGGAGCCTTGGAATGAGGCCCCACTGTGCCGCGAGGGTCGAGGCAGCGCCCGCCATCATCACGATCGCGATCGAATCCTGGGAGCCATGCGGAGCGAGATGGAGGCGGTCGATCACGTAGAAGCCGATGCAGGCCAGCGTCGCCGCCTGAGCATGGCCCGAGGTCACGCCGGCAACGATCCAGTCGCGGATGCGCGGATCGTTCCACTTCAACCGCCGCGTCTTGGGCGCGGTCGCGGCAATGATGCTTGCGCCGGTGGGAGAGCTGGCCAGCGAGGGATAGCTCATCGGAGCGCCATGGCCCGCGCGGCGCCCGTGGCGCGGCTTGGTGTCGTCGGGAAGCCAGAGGAACACGGCGCTGATCACGACGATCGCGATGGCCGCGAAGGCGAACAGCGGCCCGGCCAGGCCGACGACCGGCAGCACGAACAGCGGGGCGAGCGCCGGGCCGACGATCGTTCCGAGGCTGAAGCTGCTCGACAGCGAGGACAGCGCCTCGACGCGCGCCGAGCGGCGGGTCTTGGAGGCGAGATAGGCCTGGGTCGCGCTAGGCGTCGCGCAGCCCAGCGATCCGTAAAATGCGCGGGCGATCGCGAAGGCGCCGAAGGTCAGCCCGCCCGCAAGCACGCCCTTGAGGCCGGCAAGAAGGACGAGGCCGCACAGGATCATCGAGGCGATGAAGCCGCCCACGCCGAGGAGCGTAAGGTTTTTGCGCCCGTGCATGTCGCTCTTGCGGGCCCAGAAAGGCGCCAGCGTCACCCACAGGACCGCCGACCAGGTGTAGGAAACCGTGACCCAGAAGTCGGAGATTCCGATCTCGCGGCCGATCGCCGGCATGACCGACTGGAGCGCGGTATTGCCGGCGGCGGCGACCAGCATGGCGGCATACAGCAGCATGAAGTGCGTCGTGGTGAGCGCGCTTCCCGCGACGCGCGGCCGGTTGGATGGCAGCAGCATGGCCAAGCGCTTAGCGCCGCCCAGACGTTTCAGGAAGGCGGCAGGAGGAACTTGCGTTTGGCCCGTGCATTTGCCAACGCCTGCACCTTCGTTTGGATTTCCCGGAGCCTCCTTTGAACGCCAGTCGTGCCAACCAGCTGAACGGCCGCCGCCATGCCCTGCGCGCGGGCCGGGGGCGCAAGAGTCCTCGCTGGCAGTTCCTACGCGGATTCCTGAAGCATCCGGTGATGGTCGGATCGGTCATCCCGTCGAGCAAGATCCTGATCGACAAGATGCTGAAGCCGGTCGACTGGTCGAACACCAAGCTGTTCGTCGAATATGGCCCGGGCGTCGGCACCTTCACCCGCCCGATCCTCGACAAGCTCCACAAGGATGCGAAGCTGATCGCGATCGATACCAATCCGGACTTCATCGACTATCTGAACGGCGACATCGACGACGACCGGTTCATCGCGGTTCATGGCTCCGCCGCCGATGTCGAGACGATCATCGCGGAATTCGGCTTCGACCACGCCGACTATATCCTGTCGGGCCTGCCCTTCTCTACGCTGCCGCCAGGCGTGGGCGACGCGATCGGGGCCGCGACCGGCCGGGCGATCCGCGATGGTGGAGCCTTCCTGGTCTATCAGTTCAGCCCCAAGGTCCGCGATTTCATCGCCCCGCATTTCGAGCGGATCGACCGCGGGTTCGAATGGATCAATGTCCCGCCGGCGACCCTTTTCTGGGCCTGGCGCGAACGCGACTAGATTCGCGGGCCGAAGTTGAGCCGCCGGGTCACGGTGTAGTCGGCCGTCGTTACCAGGAAGAAGCTCAAGGCCTGGATCAGCCTCGTCCAAAGCCCTGACCGCTTGCGGTTGACCAGCGGCGTAATCTGCTCGCAGGCGGACAGCTCCTGCTCGAAATAGTTGCGCATCATCATCGCGAAGTCGGGATCGTCGACCCGCAGCATCATCTCCAGGTTGAGATAGAGGCTGCGGATGTCGAAGTTGGACGAGCCGATGTGAACGATGTCGTCGAGCACGACCAGCTTGGTGTGGAGCTTGGTCGGCAGATATTCGAAAATCTCGACGCCGCGGCGGAGCAGGTTCTTGTAGGTGTATCGAGCAGCCGCGATGGTCGCATGATTGTCGGATTTGGCGGCGGTGACGATCCGCGCGCGCCCCTTTTGTCCGATCCGCCCGATCCGCCTCAGCATCGCCCAGGTCGGGGCGAAATAGGCCGCGATCATTTCGACGTCCCGGCTCGACAGCAGGTCGCGAGACGTCGCGGTCGCCCAGGGTGACAGGCCCCGTGTCGGGCCTCCCAGCGTCCATTGAAGCCGGCCGTGGTTCTCGCTGTGAAGGTGGATCAGCCGGTTGAGCTCGCGGATCCGGGATCCCTTGGTCAGCGCCCAGGCAATCAGCTTGTCATAATAGGGGACCAGCCGCCCGGCGGCGGTGCCCTCGACCAGCAGGCCGAGGTCCCGCCAGGCGCCCTCCGCGACCGTCCCGAAATAGCTGTCCTCGACGTTGAACCCGCCGATCAGAACGACCTTCTCGTCGGCCAGCGCCATCTTCTGATGATTGCGGATGAGGTAGCGGCGGCCGAAGGTCGGGTGGAATTTGCAGAAGACCAGGCCCTTGGCGACGAGCGGCGAGAAATAATCCTCGGATGCATTGAGCCCGAAGCCGTCGACGAGCAGCGAGACCTGCGTGCCGCGATCCAGCGCCCGGTCGATCGCCTCGTAGACCAGCGTGCCCGACTGGTCCTGGGAGTAGATGTAATAGAGGAGGCGCACCGATGATTTCGCGCCGTCGATCAGCGCCAGCAGCGCCGCAAGCCGCCCCGGCCCGTCCGGGATCAGGGTCAGCCGGTTGCCGTCGACCTCAAGGCTTTGCGCGGGTGGCGGCGTATCGACGGGCATCGAACGGGTTCTGGAGGGCGAAATGGCGGCTGGCAAGCGGGCGGCAAGCGCGATTTCATTGACTCCTTGGCCCCTCATCCCTATCTCGCGGCCTTTCCATCCTGCTTGTTATTAGAGGCGGAGCGACGAATGGCGCGCGTGACAGTCGAAGATTGTGTCGACAAGATTCCCAACCGGTTCGACCTGGTATTGGCTGCGGCGCAGCGCGCCCGCCAGATTTCGGGTGGAGCCGACCTGACGATCGATCGAGACCGCGACAAGAATCCGGTCGTCGCGTTGCGCGAGATCGCCGAGCAGACCGTCAAGCCGAAACACCTGGAAGAGGCGATCGTCTCCAACCTCCAGCGCGTCCGTATCGACGAAGATGACGAGACGGACGAACTGGCGAGCCTGAGCGAATCGGCCGAGGCGCTGCGCCTCACCGCCGCCGCCCCGCCGCGCCCGACCCCGAGCGGCGGCGACTACGAATAAGGCTGGAAACGGCTAAGATAAGAAGGGCGGTCCGTCGGGCCGCCCTTTTTCATTCCGGAGAGCTGTGCTTCAGCGGTTTTCCGCTGTGCCGGTCGATCCACATCAATTCGCTGAGCTTCAGATCGCGCCCGTCGGCGGCCTGCACGCGAATACGTTTCACCGGGATGCCGTCGCGCTTGTCGGCCAGCAGGATGTCGGTCTTCCCATGACCCCAATCCTGGCCCCATTGCCTCAGCGCAATCAGCACCGGAAGCAGCGCCTCGCCTTTGGGGCTGAGCGAATAGATGACCTTGCGGCGGTCGGTAACATCGGACCGCCGTTCGAGGATTCCACCGCTGACCAGCCGCGCGAGGCGGTTCGACAATATGTTGCGGGCGATTCCGAGACCGGCCTGGAATTGTTCGAAATGCTGCAGGCCGTTGAACGCGCCGCGCAGGATAAGGAAGGACCATTTCTCGCCAATCAGCTCGATCGACGGGGGCAATGGACAATTCAGGGCCTCCGATCGAAAAATCTCGATCTCGGAACCGTTTGCAACAGCCGGATTATTCAACGCAGTACCTCTCCCGCAGCGGTTTTTGCACAGCCCGCCGAAAAATAACAGTTAGCGGCGCAGCGAAAACGAAACGATACCCGTCGTGGTGAACGGCCGCTTGACGCTGTCTGTCGCCGTTGGGCTTTTCGCGCTTGCGAAATCACCCCTCGCTCCCCCACATTAAGCAGGTGCTGAGGCAGTATGAGCTGATCGAGCGGGTCCGCGCCTACGACCCGGACGCCGACGAGGCGTTGATCAACCGCGCCTATGTCTTTTCGATGAAGGCGCACGGCGCCCAGGTGCGGGCATCCGGGGACCCCTATTTCAGCCATCCGATCGAAGTCGCCGGCATCCTCACCGACCTGAAGCTGGACGACGAGACGATCGTCACCGCCATCCTCCATGACACGATCGAGGACACCGTCGCGACGCCCGAGCAGATCGAGAAACTGTTCGGAAGCAATGTCGCCAGGCTGGTCGACGGTGTGACCAAGCTTTCGAAGATCGAGGCACAGTCGGAGAATGAGCGGGCGGCGGAGAATCTACGCAAATTCCTGCTGGCCCTGTCCGACGACATCCGCGTGCTGCTGGTGAAGCTGGCCGACCGGCTGCACAACATGCGCACGCTCCATCACATCAAGTCGGAGGAGAAGCGCCGCCGCATCGCCCGCGAGACGATGGATATCTATGCGCCGCTCGCCGAGCGGATCGGCATGTACGAAATCATGCAGGAGATGCAGCAGCTCGCCTTTCGCGAGCTTGAGCCGGACGC
>CAMPIY010000012.1 GCA_946886645.1 uncultured Sphingomonas sp. | reverse complement strand
GCAGATGGAGCGGGTCGAGGAGGAGGTCGCCGGGTCGAACCTCCTCATCAAGGACCCGGCGCTGACCCGCTACCTTGGTGGGTTGATCGGCAACGTCGGCGGCCCCGCCGCGAGGGATATGCGCATCTATCTGGCGCGGATTCCCGAGTTCAACGCGGTCATGTTTCCGACCGGCTTTGCCGTCGTTTTCTCCGGCCTGCTCCTTCGGATGCGCAACGAAGCCCAGCTCGCTGGAGTCATCGCGCACGAAAGCGCGCATTTCCTGAGGAAGCACCAGCTTCGCCTGTGGCGGGACACGCGGCGCAAGACGGATGTCTTCTCCTTCCTGGCGATGGGAGCTGGCGTTGCGGGTGGAGCCGCGGAGATTTACGCTGGTGACCTGGTGCAACTGGCCCAGCTCGGCGCGATCCTGTCGCTCCTCAAATATAATCGAACGATGGAGGCCGAGGCCGATGCGATGGGCGTCCGCTTGCTGGCCGAGGCGGGTTACGACCCAACGGGGATGAGCGAAACCTGGCAGCAACTCATCGCTGAGCTCGACCTCTCGGCCAAGTATCGACGCAAGAAGCGCGAGCGCGATTTCTCGCTCTTTTCGACCCATCCCGTGCCCGAATCGCGCATGGCCGACCTGAAAATCTCCGCGGCTGAAGCCAAAGTTCCGGGGAGGCCCTACGACGCCTACCGGGATCGCTATCTGGCCGCGCTGGCCAACATCCGGCCCACCTTGCTCGACGACCAGGTCAAGCTGAACGACCCCGGAGCAAGCCAATATATCGTCGAAACGCTCGCGAGGGACGGCTGGAACGGTCTGCTCCGTTTCCACGAGGGCGAAATTTGGAGATTGAGGAACCGGCGGGGCGACGATACCCGCGCGGCGCAGGGCTATGCGGCGGCGATCCTTTATCCCGACGCGCCGCCCGATGCGTGGCGCTGGCACGGCATCATGCTGATGAAACAGGGCAGGGCGGTGGAGGCGAGGGCGGCCTTCGCCCGCTATCTCCAGATGGCGCCCGATGCCCCCGATGCACCGTTCGTGCGCCAGATGATGGTCGGTTGAGGAGCGTTTCGATGCGGGGTTTTGCACTTTTCCTTCTGGGATTTTCCTCGCTGGGCCTGTCCGCATGCGGCGCGGGCGGCGGCGCTTTCGGTTTCGGCGGCTATTCGTTGATCCGCGCAAAGGAGGTCCGGGTTGGCAACGGCTCGGTCGCCGTCACTCCTCCGCGCGAATGGAACAAGCAATCGACGACCCTGTTCGATGACATCTCGACGGTCGAGGATTGGACCCAGAACGGGCCTTATCTCGACACGATCAGCTTCGTGACGGGGATGAAGGACGGCAAGGCGATCGTTCGCCAGCGCAGCCGCGACGATCGCCAGGTGCCGAAATTCCGCTCCAACATGACCGGGCCCGAGGTGGCGGCGATGATCGAAACCTTCTTCCGGGTGCGTGGTGGGACGGTCGACTTCAAGACGACCGGTCTAATTCCGCGTCCTTTCCTGGGCACGGGCGGTTTTCAATATGACTTCGAGCATCTCGACGGGGACGAGGTTCGGCGTCGCGGACGGGCGGTTGGGGCGGTGATCGACGGCAGGCTTTATCTCGTCCTGCTCGACGCGACGAAATCGCATTATTTCGATGCATCGCTGCCCGACTTCGAAGCGATCGTCCGCTCGGCGCGAAGGCTTAGCTAGGCGGCGCAACCGGATCGGGCGGAGGCGGCGGCTCCGGCTCGCCGGGCAGCGGCGGAACCTGCCCCGGCTCCTGCATCGGCGGCGGGGTCGAGCCCGGCCGCGGCGGTTTGCTGGCCATCGTCAGTCGCCCACCCCTGGCGTGCCAGGTGCCGGAATGTCGACATCCGGGGGCGGCGCGGGCGCTTCGGCCGGCGGGATTGTCGGCTGTGCGGGCTGGCTCGGCTGTGCCGGTTCGGTCGGTGGCGGCGGAGTTTCGGGCGGCGGGCTGTCGGGTCGCGGAACGTCTTGCATGAAAACCTACTCCTCTTCACGACATAACCTCGCCGCGCCCACGAAGTTGCTCATCCCGTCGCTCTTGCCCCCGCGCTGATCCTTGCTATAGGCCGCGCACCTTAAAGGCGTCCGCGCGGGCGTGGCGGAATTGGTAGACGCGCTGGTTTTAGGTACCAGTATCGCAAGATGTGGGGGTTCGAGTCCCTTCGCCCGCACCACCGCCCCGTGTGACACGCACCGGAATTTTCGAACTAGGATACAAGCCCGTGACCATGAAGACCGTCGAGACGGAAAACGAAGGCCTGAAGCGGGCCTACACGCTGACCATTCCCGCCAAGGACATCGACGCCCGCGTCGACGGCGAGATCAAGCGCATCGCGCCGACCGTGCGCATGCCCGGCTTCCGTCCCGGCAAGGTTCCGCCGAACCTCATTCGCAAGATGCATGGCGAAGCGCTGATGCGCGATGCTCTGAACACGGCGGTCCAGGACAGTGTCCAGCAGCTTCTGGCCGACAAGAAGATCCGCCCGGCGATGCAGCCGGAGGTCGAACTCGACGAGAGCTATGAGACCGGCAAGGATGCCGAGATCAAGGTTCGCCTGGAAACGCTGCCCGACGTGCCGAAGCCGAAGATCGACGGCCTGAAGCTGGAGCGGCTGACGGTCGAGACCGACGAAAAGGCGGTTAACGAGCAGCTGAAGCAGCTCGCCGCTTCGCAGGCCCGTTTCGAGGACGCCAAGAAGGGTCATAAGGCCGCCAAGGGCGACCAGGTCGTGATCGATTTCGCCGGCAAGGTCGATGGCGTCGCATTCGAGGGCGGCACCGGCGAGGGCATGGCGGTCGTACTCGGTTCCGGCCAGCTGATCCCGGGCTTCGAGGATCAGATGATCGGCCTGAAGGTCGGCGACGAGAAGCAGCTCAACGTCACCTTCCCGGACGATTATGGCGCCGAGAACCTCAAGGGCCAGCCGGCGACCTTCGACATCAAGGTCAGCGCGGTGAAGGTGCCGGGCGAGACCAAGCTCGACAACGATTTCGCCAAGCAGCTCGGCCTTAACGATCTCGACCAGCTGAAGGGCCTGCTCCGCGACCAGCAGCAGCAGGAACTCAACGGCCTGACCCGCACGCACATGAAGCGTCGCCTGCTCGACCAGCTGGCCGCGGGCCATGACTTCGACGTGCCGCCGTCGATGGTCGAAGCCGAATATGAGAATATCATGGCGCAGCTCCGCCATGAGGCGAGCCACGAGGCCGATCCGGCCGCCGCTCTCAAGGAAATCGAGGGCGACGCCGAGGAATATCGCAACATCGCGGTGCGCCGCGTGCGCCTGGGCCTGCTGCTGTCGGAAATCGGCGCTGCCAACGGCATCGACGTGACCCAGCAGGAAATGAACCGTCTGATCGGCCAGGCGGCTGCCCAGTACCAGCCGAAAGACCGCGAGGCCTTCGTCCGCTACGTCCAGCAGAACCCGATGGCCGCCGCGCAGCTTCGCGCGCCGCTCTATGAAGACAAGGTCGTCGATTTCTTGTTCGACAAGGCCGAGGTCAGCGAGCGTGCGGTGACCCGCGAGGAGCTGGAAGCCGACCTCGAGAGCGAGGAAGGCCACGTCCACGGTCCGGGCTGCGGCCATGACCACGCCGAGGCGAAGCCGGCCAAGAAGGCTGCGGCGAAGAAGCCCGCCGCCAAGAAGGCCGAGCCGGCCAAGGCGGAAGCCAAGCCTGCTGCGAAGAAGGCGGCCGCTCCGGCGAAGGCCGAAAAGGCTCCGGCGAAGAAGGCTCCGGCGAAGAAGAAATAATCCGCTCAGCCCGAACGGGGTAGGGGTGCATCCGTGAACGACAGCCTGCGCATTGCGGTCCTGCTGCCCTGCTACAATGAGGAAGCAGCGATCTCTCAGACGATCGCCGGCTTCCGCGCCGCACTGCCGTCAGCGACCATCTACGTTTATGACAACAACAGCCGAGACCGGACGGTCGAGTTGGCGAAGTCGTCAGGCGCGATCGTGCGGACCGAGCGTCAGCAGGGCAAGGGCCACGTTGTCCGCCGCATGTTCGCCGACGTCGATGCCGACGTCTATGTCATGGCGGACGGCGACCTGACCTACGATCCCAAGGCCGCGCCCGAGATGGTGCGGATGCTGGTCGACGACGAGCTCGATATGGTCGTCGGCACCCGCCAGCACGAAGCCAAGGAAGCCTATCGCGGTGGCCATGTCATCGGGAACCGCCTGTTTACGCGCCTCCTGGCCGGCCTGTTCGGGCGCAGCTTCACCGATATTTTCTCCGGCTATCGGGTCTTCTCACGCCGGTTCGTGAAGAGCTTCCCCGTCCTCTCCGAAGGCTTCGAGATCGAGACGGAGATGAGCGTCCATGCGCTGGAACTCCGGATGCCGGTCGGCGAGATCGAGACGGCCTATGGCGCCCGCCCGGAAGGATCGGCATCGAAGCTCTCCACCTATCGCGACGGCTGGCGAATCCTGAAGACGATCGGGACGCTTTATCGTGTCGAACGGCCGGTGCTGTTCTACGGCGGCCTCGGCGCGCTGCTTCTGAGCGTGGCGGTCATCCTCGCTATCCCGCTGGTGCTGACCTACCTCGACACAGGATTGGTGCCGCGCTTTCCGACGGCCATCCTGGTGACCGGAATGGTGGTGATCGCGGTGCTCAGCTTCTTCGCCGGTTTGATCCTCGACACGGTGACGCGCGGACGGCGGGAGTTGCGCCGCCTCTTCTATCTTTCGTACCAGGCCACCCAGCCCAAATCTTAGCGACGCCATGGCTCCCGCGTCGCTCCTCGGCTCCGCCCGCCGGATCACCGTCAAAGTCGGTTCATCCCTGCTGGTCGGGCATGGCGACGATCGCTCGCAATGGCTGAAGTCGCTGGCGGCGGACCTCGCGGCACTGATGGATGAGGGCAAGGCCGTCATAATCGTGTCATCGGGCGCCGTGGCGATGGGCCGGGAGCGGGCCGGCCTGGCGAAGAACCGGCGCCTCGACGCCAAGCAGGCCGCGGCCGCCATCGGGCAGCCGCTACTGATGCAGGCATGGCAGTCCGCCTTCGCCGACAGCGGCAAGGTCACGGCCCAATTGCTGCTCACCATCGGCGACACCGAATCCCGGCGGCGCTGGCGCAATGCCCGCTCGACGCTGGACATGCTTCACCGCAATGGCGCGATCCCGATCGTCAACGAGAATGACAGCGTGGCGACGGAGGAGCTGAGATACGGCGATAACGATCGGCTATCAGCCAGGATCGCGCAGATGGCGGGAGCCGACCTGCTAATCCTGCTGAGCGATGTCGATGGGCTCTACGAAACAGACCCTCGGCGCGACCCATCGGCAAAGCATTGTGCCGTGGTGGAGACCATCGATGAGCGGTTGCTGTCGACCGCTGGCGATGCTTCAGCCTCTGGCCCGGGCACCGGCGGAATGCGGACCAAGCTGGAAGCGGCACGCATTGCGCAAGGTTCTGGGTGCGCGACGCTGATTGCCAGCGGAATATGCGATCATCCACTGGCAGCGCTTTCGAAGGGGACGGCGCGCGGGACGATGGTCACCGCGCATGGCTCACCCGTCAGCGCCTATAAAGCATGGATTGCGGGCAGCCTGGCCCCTGTGGGCAAGCTGATGGTCGATGAGGGCGCGGTATCGGCGCTGAGGCAGGGCCGGAGCCTGCTCCCATCGGGCTGCCGCGATGCCGAGGGCGATTTCGTTCAGGGCTCGTCGGTGGTTGTGGTTGGTCCGGACGGCGCGGAAATCGCGAGGGGGATCGTCCGCTACGGCGCGGCCGAAGCACGAGCGATCCTGGGCCGAAAGGCGAGCGAAATCGCAGCCATTCTGGGGTATAGCCGCGGAGACGAGTTGATCCACCGGGACGATTTGGTGCTGTCATGACGTCATCGGCCCTCCAGGATGAAATGCGCGCGATGGGCCAGGCGGCAAGGCGCGCGGCGGAGGCGCTGGCGCTTGCTCCCGCGGAGCAGAGAAGCGCCGCCATCCGGGCTATGGCTGCTCGCCTGCGCGAAGCCGAACGCGCGATCCTGGAGGCGAACGCCGCCGACATGGCCGAGGCCACGGCCCATCGGGACCGGCTCATGCTCGATCCCGAGCGGCTCGAGGCCATCGCTGTCTCGCTCGAGCAGATCGCGGACCTGCCCGATCCGGTCGGGACCGAAATCGCGCGCTGGGTCCGGCCCAACGGGCTCGACATTGCCCGGGTCCGGACGCCGATCGGCGTCATCGGCATGATCTACGAAGCGCGCCCCAACGTGACGGCCGACGCCGCGGCCATTTGCCTGAGGTCGGGCAATGCGGTGATCCTGCGATCAGGATCGGACGCCCAGCGAAGCGCGATCGCCATTCACGCGGCCTTGGTCCGGGGGCTGGAGGATGCGGCGCTCGATCCGAATGCAGTTCAGATGGTCGCCACTACCGACCGGGAGGCGGTAGGGATGTTGCTGTCCGGCCTGGACGGGGCAATCGATCTCATCATTCCGCGAGGCGGAAAGCCGCTGGTCGAGCGAGTGAGCCGCGAGGCGCGGGTGCCGGTGCTGGGCCACCTCGAAGGCATTTGCCACAGCTATGTCCATGCGGGCGCCGATCCCGCCAAGGCTGTCGAAATCGTCCGCAACGCCAAGCTTCGGCGGGTCTCGGTCTGCGGGGCCACCGAAACGCTTTTGATCGACCGGGAGGTTGCGCCGTCACTGCTCCCCGATATCGCGGAGGCCCTGGAAGGCTGCGAGCTGCGCGGCGATGAGGGTGCGCGAGCCCTCGTGCCGATGAAGGCGGCGACCGCAGAGGATTGGGACACCGAATATCTCGCGCCGATCATCGCCGTCCGGCTGGTCGACGGGATCGACGAGGCGATCGACCATATCGCGCGCCACGGCACCGGCCATACCGACGCGATCATCACCGAGGACGCCTCGGCTGCCGAGAAATTCCTGTCCCGCGTCGACAGCGCCATCGCCATCTGGAACGCCTCCACCCAGTTCGCGGACGGCGGCGAATTCGGCTTCGGCGCGGAGATCGGGATCGCCACCGGAAAGCTCCACGCGCGGGGGCCCGTCGGGCCGGAGCAGCTGACCAGCTTCAAATATAAGGTGCGGGGCAGCGGCCAGACGCGGCCCTGACCGATCGAAGCGCGAGCGGCCTTGAACCCAGCGGCAAACCGCCCGATGTAGGGCGCGACGCAACGCAAGGACATGAAGTTTCCCATGGATCATCAAGATATCGCCGCCGGCCTCGTTCCCATCGTCATCGAACAGTCGAACCGCGGCGAGCGCAGCTTCGACATTTACTCGCGCCTGCTACGCGAGCGGATCGTGTTCATTACCGGCCCGATCGAGGACCATATGGCCTCGCTCATCACCGCCCAGCTGCTCTTCCTCGAGTCCGAGAACCCGAAGAAGGACATCTTCATGTACATCAACTCGCCGGGCGGCGTGGTGACGGCCGGCCTCGCGATCCACGACACGATGCAATATATTCGGCCCAAGGTCGGCACAGTCTGCATTGGCCAGGCGGCGTCGATGGGCAGCTTCCTGCTGGCGGCCGGCGAGCCCGGCATGCGCGTCGCGCTGACCAACAGCCGCATCATGATCCACCAGCCGTCGGGCGGCGCCCAGGGCATGGCCTCGGACATCGAAATCCAGGCACGCGAGATCCTGCGCATGCGCACTCGCCTCAACGCTCTCTACGCGAAGTACACCGGCCAGAAGATTGAAGAGGTCGAAAAGGCCATGGACCGCGACAAGTTCCTGGAGGCCGACGAGGCCAAGGCTTGGGGCTTGATCGACGAGGTGTTCGATCGCCGCCCGGAAACCGGCGAGGGCGATACGACCGGAGCCGCCGACATCACTCCGGCGTAACATTTCCGTCATTTTTCTTGCGGCATCACACGAGCCGCTCTAGTCCCCGTCGCGCTTTCGCGGCGGGGATTTTCCTTGCCGCCAAACAGGGGTTTTTGCGTCATTCGCCAGATCGCCGCCTTGCCGTATCGTACGTCGGGATCTTCGCTGGATGCACCGGTGTCGATCCTGCTCGTGACGAGCCGGGAGTCGAAGCGCTGGGTGATCCCCAAGGGCAATTTGTCGGCTAGGGCCGACCCGCATCGCGCGGCGGCAGAGGAAGCCGAAGAGGAGGCCGGCGTGGTCGGCGTGGTCTGTCCGACCCCGCTCGGCAGCTATCGCTATCGCAAGCGGCGCGGAAGCGGCGCGTCGTTGATGGCCGACGTTGAAGTCTTCCCCTTACAGGTCAGTCGCGAGCTGGATCAGTGGGCGGAAAAGGATCAGAGGCAACGGCGCTGGTTCAGCCTGACGGAGGCAGCCAACAAGGTCGAGGAAGAGGATCTACGCGACCTCATCCGCTCCTTTGGCGCGACTGAGTTCAACAAGGCGGCTAGGCGGACCGGGGTCCTCTCTTTCGTCGCCGAAAAATCAAGGGTAGGTCCAATGTTTGCCTGGTTTCAGCGCCTGCTGCCCAAGACCGGCGGCTTTTTCGAATTGTTCGAAGCCCACGCCGTGGCATTGGTCGCCGCCGCCGATGCGACCGGCAGGCTCTTTCAGGGCGACGGCAAGTCCGCTGAACATATTCGCGAAATCTACGAGCGCGAACATGATGCCGACGAGATCATCCGCGAGACTTTGAAGACCGTTCGCCAGACCTTCCTCACCCCCTTCGATCGCGGCGCGATCACCGGGCTTATCGGGTCGATGGACGACGCGATCGACGAAATGCAATCCGCGGCATCACAGGTGGACATCTACCAGTTCACCGGTTTCGAGCCGCAGATGAGGGACATGGCCGCGATTGTCACCGACAGCGCCAGGGTGGTGGCCGAGGCCATGCCGCTGCTCCGCGACGTGGGCAAAAACGGCGTACGCCTGCATGAGCTTACCGAGCGGCTGGTGCGCATGGAAGGCCATGGCGACCAACTCCACACCGAAGGATTGAAGGAAGCTTTTCAGGCGTATCGTGAGAAGAGCTCGATCGAGTTCGCCGTGAGACGCGAAATCTACAAGCATCTGGAGCGGATCATCGACGCCTTCGAGGATGTCGCGAACCAGATCGATTCTATCGTCATCGACCATAGCTGATCAGGGCCGGGGCTGAACCGCCATGCACGAACTGGCACTCCCGCTGCTAGCTGGTCTGATCCTCGTCGCGCTTGCGTTCGACTTCCTGAACGGCCTGCACGACGCGGCCAATTCCATCGCGACAGTGGTCGCTACCAAGCTGCTCGCGCCTGTTCAGGCCGTCGCCTTCGCCGCCTTCTTCAACTTCGCAGCCTATTTCCTGATGATTTGGTTCCCCGACCTGCACAAGGTCGCCGATACGATCGGCAAGGGGCTGATCGACAAGGATTTGGTGACCCCGTCTGTTGTTTTCGCGGCGCTGGTCGGCGCGATGTTCTGGAACGTCGTGACCTGGCTCAAGGGCATTCCCTCGTCATCGAGCCATGCATTGGTCGGCGGAATCGTGGGAGCAGGCGTCGCTGCCGCGGGCTTCGGCACGATTCAATGGAGTGGCGTCACCAAGACACTGCTGTTCATCCCCCTCGCGCCGCTTATCGGCATGGCGGTTGCGATGATCGTGATGCTGGTGAGCAGCTGGATGGCAAGATGGGCAAGCGCCCGCGGCGCCGAGCGGGCGTTCCGCACCTGCCATCTGGTGTCGGCTGCCGGCTATTCGCTCGGGCACGGCCTTAATGACGCCCAGAAAACGATGGGGATCATCACGGTCCTGCTTTATTCGACGGGCTATCTCCACGGCGAATTTCACGTTCCGCACTGGGTCGCGCTCAGCTGCTATGTCGCGATCGGCCTTGGCACGCTGACCGGCGGCTGGAAGATCATCGAGACGATGGGAAGCCGGATCACCAAGCTGTCCCAGCACCAGGGCTTCGCGGCCTCGACCGGCGGATCGATCATGCTCTTCGGCGCCAGCGCCGCCGGCATTCCGGTGTCGACGACGCATACGATCACGGGAGCGATCATCGGCGCCGGCGTGGCGCGGCGCGAATCCGCCGTCCGCTGGGGCGTAGCGCGCAACGTCGTCATGGCGTGGCTGATCACCATCCCCTGTTCGGCGGCCGTGGCTGCGCTTTTCTATGGCCTGACCACGCTTTTTAGCTGAAGCCTTCTTTTAAACCCTCTGTAGATTGATAAGCTTGCCGTCGCCGTATCGCAGTGGGGGTTGTGAGCGTGAAATCCGTATTCTTATCGCTGGCATTGGCCTTGGGCGCGGTGCAGGCTCATCCAGCCGCCGCCGCGGCACATCAAGAGGCGGCCGATCAATCGGCAGGCGAAGCCTGGGTCGATGTTTATCTGAAGCAGCTGTCCAACGGTGAATATTCCGCCGCGCTGGCGACGGCGTCCAAAGTGAAACCCGACGCAGGCAATAAGGAAGGAAGGTCGTTTGTCGCGGCCATGCGCGCCGCGGCCTTACTTGGGCTCAAGCGGGATACCGAGGCCAAAAAGCTATTTTCCGAAGCCGACAGCCTCGCGCCCCATTCGGCTTTTCCAAGCTATCTGGAGTTTGAGACCGCGCTCAGGATCAACAATATTGAGGTGGCGGCCGTCGCGCTCGATCGGATGATCTCCCGGATGCCCGATGCCGTTCGCGAAATCGATTCCGACTATATGAACTATTTCCTCAATAACGAACCTGACGGGCAGGATCGGGCGAACGAGGATCGCCGGATTGCCCTTGCGCGACTTGGGTATGGAGGAGAAACCGAGTCAGGCGACCACCTTGCGGCGAGAGCGGTGAGAATTCTCATGAAGCGCGGCGATGTTGCCGGAGCTCGCGAGCTTCTCAAATATATCGATGAGCCGCAGCTCATAGAAAACCTGCTGATCTTGAAACGTTATGCAGTGTTGTGGCCGCAGATAGAAGGTCAGGTAGGGCCGGGCCTAAGCAAGGCACGGGCTTCTGCCGTAGCTTCGGCCAAGCGATACTATGACGAGAAGCCGGGGGATCATAAGCGTCTACATCTTTTGATTAACGCTCTCCGGCATGCTGGGCAGCTTGATGAGGCTATCGCGCTCCGCAGCGAGCTACCGGCAAACAGCGCCGAAATGTCGACCGCGGACGAGGACATGGGATGGGCCGTCAACAATGCCGCACTTGCGCTTCATGAGGCGGGTATGGCGGATCAAGCTGATGAATTGTTCGCTCAGCTCAACAATGCTCCGATGCCGAAAGAATATTGGCGCGTCAGCATGAAGATCAATCGGCTCGAACTACTGGTTGCTGACGGGAAATATGCACAGGCGCAGCCTTTGGTTGAACCGACTGCAACGACGGAAGGCTCGGCTTACGCCGACCAGCTCGTTCGCCGCCTGCGCTACTGCACTCTTCACGGCTTGGGCCGGTCGGCGGAGGCGGAAAAATTCTATCCCGAAATGATGGCGCACTCGGATGACGCGGTCGGGCCGACCATCGACGGGCTGGTCTGCGCTGGCAAGCTCGATGAAGCGGAAAAGCTCGCCCTTTCTTCCTTGGACGATGAAGATTTTCAGGAAGGCTTTGTCCGTAGCCTCCAGGCAACGGCCCTGACATCCGATGACCCCTCCATATGGACGAACGGATGGAAGAAGCTTCGCGAACGTCCGGCGCTCGCCGCGAAATTCCAGGAGTTAGGGCGTGATATGCCGGCTGCCTTCCTGGTACCCAAGCGCAAGACGAATTAAGCCGACGATCGAATCATCAGGAACATCCGGGCCGGCATGGACGTAGGGCTCTCGGAGGTATCCGATGAGCCAGTTCATGTTGAGCGACGCCCACACGCCGCAGACATCCTTGAAGGGAAAGCGTGTCGCCATAACCGGCGGGACGACGGGAATTGGCCGGGCCACCGCGGTGCTGCTGGCCAGCGAAGGAGCGAAGGTCTTCGTCTGCGGGCGCAACCCGGACCATTTGGAGGACGCGCTCAAACGAATTCGGGAGGTCGGAGAGGGCGACGGCATTTCCATCGACCTGGCGGAGCGCGGCTCTGCGGAGCGATTCTTTGACGCCGCGAAGGAATATCTGGGCGAGATCGACGTGGCGGTGATCAACGCCGCCATCCCGGCCGACGGTCTGTCGACAATGGAGACCGAAGAGGTCCGCTATGCCGTCGCGACAGACTTCACCGCATACATCATGAGCGCGCATGCCGCGAACGAGCGGATGCTGGCGGGCGATATCATCCTGATTGGGTCGATGTCGGCCCATAGTCTCGGCCCGGACTCCACCGTCTATGCGGGGATGAAGGCGGGAATTGCGGGCTTCGCAGAGGCTCTCCGGCGCGAGTTAGGGTCGAAAGGCATCAAGGTTTCGCTGATCGAGCCCGGGCTGGTCGGCGCCGATTTCCAATACCCCGATATTCCATCCGACAAGCAGGCCGAGATGATCAACAAGGAGAAAATGCTGAGGGCGGAAGACATTGCCGTCGGGATTCACTACCTGCTGACCCAGCCGAGCCGGACTGTGGTGCAGCAGCTCGTGATTGTCCCGCGCGTTCAGGAGGAATAGCAAGGTCGGGCCTTGCCCCATGCCCTTTGACATTCCATATTTGGGACAGGCACTTGGGGCGGGGCGGATTGTTAACCCATCTGCCAGTTTGATTGTGCGATAAACCGGTTTAGCATGACCGGCCGGCCGCGTTGCGGCTGAGTGATGAGGACGACAAGGGACTTTATGACCAAGCTTTCCGGTGGTGGCGACAGCAAGAGCACGCTTTACTGCAGCTTCTGCGGCAAGTCGCAGCACGAGGTGCGCAAGCTGATCGCGGGCCCGACCGTCTTCATCTGCGACGAATGCGTCGAGCTGTGCAACGACATCATCCGCGAGGAGACGAAGTCCGCCCTCGTAAAGACCCGCGATGGCGTGCCGACGCCGTCCGAAATCTACAAGGTGCTCGACGACTATGTGATCGGGCAACAGCGCGCCAAGCGCGTCCTCTCGGTCGCGGTCCATAACCATTACAAGCGGCTCAATCACGGCGCCAAGACCGGCGCGGATGTCGAGCTCGCGAAATCGAACATCCTGCTGATCGGGCCGACCGGCTGCGGCAAGACGCTGCTGGCGCAGACGCTGGCGCGAATCCTCGACGTGCCCTTCACCATGGCCGACGCCACGACCCTGACCGAAGCGGGCTATGTCGGCGAGGATGTTGAAAACATCATCCTGAAGCTGCTCCAGGCGTCGGACTATAACGTCGAGAAGGCGCAGCGCGGCATCGTCTACATCGACGAGATCGACAAGATTTCGCGCAAGTCCGACAACCCGTCGATCACCCGCGACGTGTCGGGCGAGGGCGTGCAGCAGGCCCTGCTGAAGCTGATGGAAGGCACCACCGCTTCCGTTCCGCCGCAGGGGGGCCGCAAGCATCCGCAGCAGGAATTCCTGCAAGTCGACACGACCAACATCCTGTTCATCTGCGGCGGCGCTTTTGCCGGCCTCGAGAAGATCATCGGCGACCGCCTTCAGGGCAAGTCGATCGGTTTCGGTGCTTATGTCGCCGCGCCGGAAGAAAAGCGCACGGGCGAAACCCTGAAATCGACCGAACCCGAGGATTTGCTGAAATTCGGCCTGATCCCGGAATTCATCGGCCGCCTGCCGGTCATCGCGACGCTCGAGGATCTTGACGAGGAAGCGCTGGTCAAAATCCTGGTCGAACCGAAGAATGCCCTCGTCAAACAGTATCAGAAGCTGTTCGACATGGAGGAAGTGGAGCTGGAATTCGCCGAGGAAGCACTCCATTCGGTCGCCAAGAAGGCGATCGAGCGCAAGACCGGCGCCCGCGGCCTCCGCTCAATCCTCGAAGGGATCCTGCTCGATACGATGTTCGACCTGCCTTCGATGGAAGGCGTCGATGAGGTGCATATCGACAAGGATGTGGTCGAAGGGCGCAAGGACCCGGTCCGCGTCTACGCCAAGAAGGAAAAATCGGCTGCCTCGGGCAGCGACGCGGCGGCCTAACCGGTGGCGACCGTCCAGCCGGCAGGAGCAGAAGGCCCCGGCCGGCTTCTCGACGATAGTTTCCTGAAATATCTGCCGGCGCCGCTGCGCGAGCCGCGGCGGGCCTGGCTGTCGATCGCCACAGGCTGGCTTCTCAGCGTCCTTGGCAGCGTGGTGCTGGCGGCGCTTTCGCGAGGACTTGCGCCGGACCTTCCGACGCCCGAATTCCCGATGAAGGGAATGCTGGCCCTGTTCCTCCTCGTCGTCTTCGCTCCGGTTCTGGAAACGCTGATCATGGCGGGCTTCCTGTCGCTGTTCCTTCGATTCATGCCGCCCGCTGCCGCCATCCTGCTGAGCGCGGCGGGGTGGGGCGTCGCTCACTCGCTCGAAGCGGTCGGCTGGGGCCTCGTCATCTGGTGGCCCTTCCTCATCTTTTCGACGCTATACGTGACCTGGAGGCAGCGCGGCTTTTGGGTTGGCATCGGCGTGGCGGCCACCACCCACGCCTTGCAGAATCTCGGTCCTGCGCTGGTGGTGGCCTTTCACTGACCTCTGCTTCTAATCCTGCTCCTTGGGCGGCTTGAACCCGCGCGGAGCCACTATGTAGGCCCAGCTCTCGGCGATTTTCTCTAGCTCGGTCTCCGCTTTGCGGGCCTCGGCAGCGCTCATCTGATCGCTCAACCTGCGGAAATCCGTTGTCGAGGTTATGCGGTTTCCCTCTTCCTTGACCGTTCGCCAGATGTGCGTCGAGGCAAGCGTCTGGTCCAGCGGCGGAGCATCGATGACGAACTTCTTCTTTTTGGCGGGAAGGATCAACGTCTCGATCTCGCGCTGCCAATAGTTGGAATTGATCCTGACAGGCAGATCCTTGAATGGCCCCTCGTCTCGTTCGAACTTTTCCGACCATTTGGCGGCATCGTTGCTGAACGCGAACCGATAGCCTTTCATGCCTTCATATTCTTCCCAATAAGCCCGGTCCTTGCCCTTGAAGGTAACGACAAAATCCCCCGTCAGATCGTCGTCGACCTGGCTCACGATCTCCAGGTTCTTGTTGTCGATCCGGGGCATCAAGTCCTTAAGGTAGGTTTCGAACTCATCCGTCTTGGAAACGCTGGCTTTCTTGATCCGGGCTTGTGCAGCCATGATGCCGCGCAGCGTCAACTTTGCGGTGATCGGAATTTCCCCGGCCACGCCATTGGAACCATCCCAGACCAGCTCCGTAATCCGCAACGGCTCATTGAGAGGAATTGCTGGCAGCTTTTCCAGCGATGCTCCGGCGACGAGCGGCAAGCCATATCCAAGCGTTGACCCCGCCACTTCAAAACCCGCCCGCTGACCGTAATCGGTAGGGTCGAGGTAATAGCTGCGGCCATTGATCGTCGCTTTGACGATGACGTGGTCGAACGTGAGAAGGGACGGGAGGCGATCGGAAAGCAGGTCGCCATTTTCCGAACTGACGAACATCGGGTCCGCCTTGATCCCGAGGCGATCCAGAAGGGCCAGCAGAAGCGCGGTCTTTCCCTTGCAGTCGCCAAACTTGCGATCCCAGGTGTCCGTCGCCGTGGCCGGCACATAGGCGCCGTCTCCCAGCAGAAGCGCGACATAACGGACACGTTCCTGTGCAAAGCGCAGCGCCGCCAGCATTCGCCTTTCAGGATCGGTCGATTGGGCCGCGATTCGGTCCGCTTCGGCGGCGAGAGACGAGTCCTTGTCCAGCAGGCGGGCCTTCGAGAACAGGGATTGCCCAAACTCCGCGATCTGCGCCCAATTATCATAGGCGGAAAACTGGATGTCGCTCGCCTTGTCGCGCGGCAGGATTCCTGACGGGTATTTGGGCGCTTCGACATTCGTTGCCGAGAATAGATATTCGGTGCCAAGCGAGCTGGTCGTGATGCTTGGCTTTGCGACCCTGCTCGCGGTGCGCCATTTGACCTCGGTGCCGGGAGAGACGACCACGCGCCGTTGCAGCAGGTTGACGTCGAACGGGACATTCCAGGACTGGATATCCTCGCTGTGGTTGCCCACGGCATCCGGTTTGACTCCGTAGGTAAAGGCCACCCGCAGCTCGTCGCCAAGCTGAAGCCCCTTTGCGGGCAGCACCACCGTGCGAATGCCGTCGAGGACCGCCTTCTCCAGGTTATTCTCCCGACGAATGACGGTGAGTTCCGCGTTCTTGAGAAGGTCGATCGCCTTGCCGGCACGGCGGATTTCGATTGCGTTGATCGTCAGGTCGGTTCGCCCGACGTTCCAGGGAATCGCAATGGTCCCGGTAGACTGCAGCCCGGCCACCGACTGCGGCAGAAGGACATATTCGACATAGGTTGCCTGCCTATCGTGATCGAAATGCGTCTGGGAATTGATCAGGAGTACCTGGACGGGAGCATCCTTATGCGCGGTGTTGGGCCCCGGGACCGCGGCAAGCTTGACCCAATTGGGCGCCGGCCCAGTCTTGGGCTCCGGCTCGGCCGCCAGCGCGCTGCTCGACAGCAGCAACATGGCCAGGCCCATTTTCCGGCTTATGCTACGCATTACAACGTTCCCCCATTTTCGCCCTCTCGTCCCAAGGCTAGCAACAATAGTCTTTAGAACAAGCTGCGGATTGCGCTGCCGCACCCTCCTGCCCATATATCGGCCATGACAACCCGCACCCTTCCAGTTCTTCCTCTCCGCGACATCGTCGTTTTCCCCCACCGCATCGTCCCGCTCTTCGTCGGACGCGAGAAGTCGGTTGCCGCGCTTGAGGCGGCAATGGGCGCGGATAAGGAGCTTTTCCTCGTCGCGCAGCTCGACCCGAGCGAGGACGATCCCGACCGGGACGCCCTCTACGACCTTGGTGTAATCGCCACCGCAATGCAGCTGTTGAAGCTTCCCGACGGGACGGTCCGTGTCCTGGTCGAGGGTGCCCAGCGCGCTCGCCTCGTCGACCTCAAGGAGGCCGACGGCCACCAGGAGGCGGTGGTCGAACTCGTCGAGGAAGAGGAGGCGGAAAACCCAGAGGCCCAGGCGCTCATGCGCTCGGTCATCGACCAGTTCGATAATTACGCCAAGCTCAACAAGCGGCTTCCGGCTGAAACCTCGATGCAGCTGGGCGAGATCGAGGAGCCCTCGATCCTCGCCGACGCAGTGGCGTCGAACCTTTCCATCAAGGTTTCCGACAAGCAGGCGCTCCTGGGCGAGCTTCATCCCGCGCGCCGGCTGGAGATGGTGTTCGCCTTCATGGAGGGCGAGCTCGGCGTCCTTCAGGTCGAGAAGAAAATCCGCAGCCGCGTGAAGCGGCAGATGGAGAAGACCCAGCGCGAATATTATTTGAACGAGCAGCTGAAGGCGATCCAGCGCGAACTGGGTGAAGGCGAGGAAGGCGGCGACGAGCTCAACGAGCTGGCTGCCAAGATCCGCAAGACTCGCCTCAGCAAGGAAGCCCGAACCCGTGCCAACGCCGAGCTGAAGAAACTCCGGGCGATGGCGCCGATGAGCGCGGAGGCGACCGTTGCGCGCAACTATCTCGATGTGCTGCTCGGCCTGCCGTGGGGCAAGAAGTCGCGCCTCAAGCGCGATATCGCCGAGGCCCAGCAAGTGCTCGACGAAGACCATTATGGCCTGGAGAAGGTCAAGGACCGGATCGTCGAATATCTCGCAGTCCAGGCCCGCACCAACCGGCTGAAGGGCCCGATCCTGTGCCTGGTCGGCCCTCCCGGCGTCGGCAAGACCTCGCTCGGCCGCTCGATCGCCAAGGCGACAGGCCGCGAGTTCGCGCGCCAGTCCTTGGGCGGCGTTCGCGACGAGGCCGAAATCCGCGGTCACCGCCGGACCTACATCGGTTCGCTGCCGGGCAAGATCATCTCGAACCTGAAGAAGGCGGGGACCAGCAATCCGCTGTTCCTGCTCGACGAGATCGACAAGCT
>CAMPIY010000011.1 GCA_946886645.1 uncultured Sphingomonas sp. | reverse complement strand
GGCGCCTATTCGGACGATCCTGAGGAAGGAGGCCGCAATGTCGCGCGCCTCAAGGAAACCGGCGCGGTTGGCTGCAATTTCGAGGATCAGCGTGTCGGCGAGGAGGGAATTCACCCACTTGAGTTCCAGGTTCGGCGGATCGAGGCGATCCGGCGCGCGGTGGGCGATGATTTCTTCATCAACGCGCGGACGGACCTGTTCCTGAAAGTGAAGGAGCAGGACGACAGCCTGATCGAACATGTGATCGAGCGCGGCAAGGCGTTCGCCGATGCGGGTGCGAGCGGCTTCTTTGTGCCGCGCCTGGCCGATCCCAGGCAGGTCGAGCGGGTGGTGCGCGAGGTGCCGCTACCGTTGAACCTGATTGCCTTCCCTGGCGCGCCGCCCAAGGCGGAATGGGTGGTGGCAGGCGTGGCCCGCATCAGTCACGGACCCTTTCCGCATCGTGCTTTGATGGAGCAGCTGACTGAGGCGGCGCGGGAAGCGATCGATTAGGGGCCTACGACTTCAGCGACGGTTCCGGCTCGCTTCCACCATTTCCAACCTCTGCCTGAGCCCGACTTCAGGACGCTGCGCCTGAAGATCGCCGAGGCGAGCCTGAGGATCAGCGCGACCCACAACACCTGCCAGATCAGCGCGAGCAGGTGCGGCCAGAGCGCAGCCTGCTCGGCCGCCCGCGCGACCATGGCGAAGGGCGATGAGAGCGGGAAAATGGCCGCGCCGATCGCCTCCGCGCTGTTGGGTTTGCCCACACCGAGCGCAGCAATTCCAAACAGGACGACCTGCGACATGGTGACCGGCATGGACAGGGTCTGGACCTCGCGCACGGTCGACGCCTGTGCACCGATGCCGAGGAAGGTCGCGCCGATCAGCAAATAGCTCATCGAGAAGTAGAGGAGGATGAAGAAGAGGAAGGCGGGCCAGCCGACAGCCGGCGGGGGAAGTGCGCCAAGCCCGCCCTTGGCATAAATGGCGATGGCAGCGGCTCCGGCGCTGGTCCAAACGGCGATGCCGACTAGCGACATCGCCAGCATCGCGAACAGCTTTCCGAGGAAGATGGCGTCGACCGGCACGGCGGCCGCCAGCACCTCGATCACCTTGTTCGATTTCTCCTCGATCAATTGCGACAGCAGCATGCCGGCCAGGAGGATGGTGAGCACGAACAGGATCGTCTGACCGGCCCGCGCAGTAAGGTTTCGGGCGAAGGCAACCGAGCCGGACGATGTGCGGGTTAGGGTCACTTCGACGGGCAGGCCGGGAGTCAGGGGCATCAGCTGATGCCGCCGTGCTTCTTCGACGAACAGCTTCATTTGTTGGACAGTTCGGCCGTCGGCGGTCACGGCGCCGGTGAAGCGAGGGGAAAACAGGCCGCCTTCCAGCACGCCAAGGATCGGCTCGTCCGCGGAAGTCAGCAGGCGCTGGCGCTGGGCGGCGGCATCCGGCTCCGGATCGACCCTATGAAGGGCGACTAGCGGCCTCTCCGTGCCCAGCGGTGACAGGCGGTTGCGCGCGGCGTTGAGCAGGTTGAAGTCCGCTTGCGAGGACACGACCGCGACCGTCGCGGGGGCAGCGTTGCGCTCGACCTGTGCGCCAATCCCGCCGAAGATGAAGCCGAGGGCAATCGGGAAGAGTGGGCCGAGCAGGAAGAAGAGAAATGTCTTGCTAAACACCGTCGCGGTGAAATCGCGGCGAGCGATGACGAAGGCGGCGCGGATGGTCTCGGGAAGTTTCATGCCGCCTCCTGCTCAGCCGAGGAGTGGCCCATTTCGCGCGCGGCGGCCTCGCCGGCGATGGCGATGAATGCGTCGTGCAGGCCGGGGCGCTCGATGCTTAGCGTCTCGATCCCGGCGTTGCCGTCGATCAACGCCTTGAGCAGCGGTTCGGGCCCACCTTCGGGCAATTCGAACCGCCATTCGCCGCCGACCTTCTTGGCGGATGCGGGAAGGGCGTTCTGCCACGGGCCTTCCTCGGCGCGGGTGCGGAGGTGGACGATCGGGCGGAGGCGGTCACGCGCCTCGTCGACCGCGCCTTCGAACGCGGACCGGCCCTCGGCGATGATCGCTACCCGCTCGCACAGCCGTTCGGCATGGGCGATGACATGGGTCGAAAAGACGACGGTAACGCCCGCCGCCGACTGGTCGCGGATCAGCTGCTCCAGCTTTTCCTGGTTGATTGCGTCGAGGCCCGCGAAGGGCTCGTCGAGCACAATGAGCTTGGGTTTGTGGATGATCGTGCCAAGCAGCTGGACGGTCTGCGCCATGCCCTTGGACAGGGTGCGGATCGGCTTTTTCGCCCAATCCTCATGACCGCGTTCTTTCAGCAACTCGATTGCCCGGCGGCGACCCTCCGCAATCGGCAGGCCGCGTAGCGCACCCATGAAGGCGATCGCTTCGGCGGATGGCATGGCGGGATAAAGGCCGCGCTCCTCGGGCAGATATCCGACCTCCCCAGCCACCTCTAGTGGGCGGTCGTGGCCCAGTAGCGTCCGGCTTCCCGATGTCGGATCGATAATGCCCAGCATCATCCTGAGGCAGGTCGTCTTGCCCGCGCCGTTGGGGCCCAGGATGCCGGTGATGCTTCCTTCGGGAACGGTCAGGCTGACGCCGTCAACCGCGCGCTTGCCGTCGAAATCCTTGACCAGGTCACGCGTCTCGGCAGCAATCGCTCTTTCCCCCATGGTCCACATGGGTAAAGGCTGGCCCGGCCATGACAAGCCTGAAGGCAAGGATTTTCGACAAAGCGCGGGAGCTGGGCTTTTGCGCCTGGGGAATCGCGCGCGCCGACGCCGCGCCCGAAGCCGGCGACGCGCTCCGCCAATGGATCGCCGCCGGCAACCATGGCGAGATGGGCTGGATCGAGGATCGTGCCGAGCAGCGCGCCAGCCCGAACGGGCTATGGCCGGAGGCGAAGTCGGTGATCGCATTGGCGATGAGCTATGCTCCGGCGAACGACCCGCTGGCGCTTGCCGACGCAAAGGATCGGGGGCGCATCTCGGTCTATGCGCAAGGCACTGATTATCACAAGACGGTCAAGAAGGCGCTGAAAGCCATGGGCCGCTGGCTTGCGGATGAATGCGGATGCCAGCTCAAGGTGTTCGTCGACACGGCGCCGGTGATGGAAAAGCCGCTTTCAGCCGCGGCTGGCGTTGGCTGGCAGGGCAAGCACACCAATTTGCTCAACCGCGAGCATGGCAGTTGGCTGTTCCTCGGCGTCATCTACACCACGCTCGAGCTGGAACCCGACGAGCCGGCCGTCGTGCATTGCGGCAGTTGCACGCGTTGCATCGACGCCTGTCCGACCGGCGCGATCACGGGTCCGCACCGGATCGATGCGCGCCGCTGCATCTCCTACCTGACGATCGAGCATGCGGGCCCGATCCCGCACGAATTTCGCGAGGCGATGGGAAACCGGATCTACGGGTGTGACGATTGCCTGGCCGTCTGCCCGTGGAACCGCTTTGCCAGCGAGGCTCAGGCGAACAAGGCCTTTGCTCCGCGCGCGGAGCTGGTTGCGCCCGCCCTGGCCGATCTGCTGGGGCTCGACGACGCGGGGTTCCGGGAGCTGTTCTCCGGATCGCCGATCAAGCGGATCGGGGTCAACCGGATGATCCGCAACTGCCTCATTGCGGCGGGCAACAGCGGCGACCCGGCACTTCGCCCGTCAGTCGAGCGGCACCTGGCGAACGAAGACCCTATAGTCGCCGATGCAGCCAGGTGGGCGATCGAACGGCTCTAGCGCCGCTTGCCTTGCTCGATCGCGTAAACGCAGCTCTGAGGGTTGACGTCCGTTCCCTGGAAATTACGCGCGTCGATCTCGGTCACGCGCGGCGTCCCGCCGCCATTCCCTGGGGGATAAAGATAGGCGTCGAGGACGCAGGCCGGCCCCGCGAACTGGAGTTTCGTTCCTATGCCCTCCGTAATCTGCAGCCGCGGCTTGCCGAAATGCTCGATCAGTTCGCCGGCCGTCATTCCATTCAGCGTGCGATGGCCGTGGTCGTCGGTCGCGGCAGCAGGGGCGGCCGGCGCCTGGACCTGGGGCGTGGGGGTGGAAGCACAGGCCGCGAGGACAAGGATGGTCGACGCGGCAAGAATCCGGGATGGTTTGATCATTGCCAACCCATAGCGCTCACCCTGAGCTTGTCGAAGGGCAAAGAGGACGCCTCGACAAGCGCAGCGTAGCGCTCCTTGCTTGCATTGCCACGGACGGCTAGGCGCGCCCGCTAATTCCTTTCCAGCAGGACGAACCCATCAAATGACCCAGCCCCGCTACGACGTGCTCTGCATTGGCAACGCCATCGTCGACGTAATCGCCGATGCCGACGACGCTTTCCTCAGCAAGCAGGGCCTCGACAAAGGTTCGATGCGGCTGATCGACGAAGCGGAAGCGGTGCGGCTTTACGGCGAGATGGGCCCGGGCCGCGAAATCAGCGGCGGATCGGCCGGCAATACCGCGGCCGGGCTTGCCGCGCTGGGCATCAGGACGGCTTTTGCCGGACAGGTGGCGACCGACCAGCTCGGCAAAATCTATCAGCACGACATTGAATCGCAGGGCATCGATTTCCTCGTGCCGCCGCGTAACGATGTCGGTGCGACCGCCCGCTCGCTGATCCTGGTGACCCCCGACGCCCAGCGGACGATGAACACCTTTCTCGGCGCGGCGCAGCTGCTCGACAAGGCGAGCTTCGACACCTCGGCGGCGGGCGACGCCGGGATTGTCTATCTTGAGGGCTATCTGTGGGACCCCGAAGCGCCGCGCGCGGCGATGGAGCTTGCGATCGAAGCGGCCCACGAGGCCGGACGGAAAATTGCCTTCACGCTTAGCGACACCTTCTGCGTCGATCGCCATCGCGAGGGTTTCTGGAGCCTGCTTCGCGGCGGGAAGATCGACATCTTGTTCGCAAATGAAGCGGAGGCCGCGTCCATGGCCATGGTCAATGACGTCGAGGAAGCGATTCCCGCCCTGTCGGCCTACGTCGGCACGCTGGTCGTGACCCGTTCGGAAGATGGCGCGACCGCCGTGTCCGGCGGCGAGCGGGCCGATGTTCCCGCAGAACGGATCGGGCAGCTGGTTGACACGACAGGGGCGGGGGACCTGTTTGCGGCGGGCTTTCTGGCCGGACAGGCGAAGGGCATGGACCTCGCGGTGTCGCTGAAGCTGGGCGCGATCGCCGCCGCGGAAGTGATCCAGCATTATGGCGCCCGGCCCGAACAGGACCTCAAGGCGCTGGCGGGTGATTTGCTCGGATAAGGAAAAGGCCGGGGATTTCTCCCCGGCCTTCTTTTGCATATTCGCCGATCAACGAGCCCGATCGGGATCGTCGATCCCAGGCACGTGAGGCGCGAGGTCGTGTGCCGCGTCCTCGTGCACCTCCACGATTCCACGCCCGAGATGGCTGTGGCGGCGGCTGTACAAGATGTAGACGAATATCCCCAGGACGCTCCAGCCCGGCAGGAACAACATCGCTCCGGTCGGCAGGTTGAGGAACAGGAAAACACATCCGGCAACCGTCAGCGGTGCGATGACCCAAACGGCCGGAACCCGGAAGTTGCGCGCCCGGCCAGGATCGGCCCTGCGAAGCATCAGCACGGCAATCGCGACCATCAGGAAGGCATAAAGCGTGCCGGCATTGGAGATGTCGGCCAGACGCCCCACCGGGAAGAAGGCCGCAGCGATTGCAACCGCACAGCCGGTGATCATGGTCATGATGTGCGGAGTACGGAACTTCGGGTGCACCGCGCTGAGCCCCTCGGGAAGAAGCCCGTCGCGGCTCATCACGAAGAAGATACGGGTCTGGCCGAAGATCAGCACGAGGATGACGGACGGCAGCGCCAGGAAGGCCGCGACCCCCAGCATGTTGCCAACGCCCGAGAATCCGATCGCTCGGAGCACATGGGCCAAGGCCTCGTTCGAGCAGACCAGCGCGCCGGAATGTTCAGGCATGGCGCACTGACGGGCGAGTTCAGCCGAACCCGCCTCGATCGGAAATCCGGCCGGATCCATGATTGGCTGGCCGCCAAGAGTGCCGATCGCGCCCGCCGCCACCAGGATATAGAAGACGGTGCAGAACAGCAGCGAGCCGATCAGACCGATCGGCACGTTGCGTTGCGGGTTCTTGGTTTCCTCCGCGGCGGTCGAAACAGCATCGAAGCCGACGTAAGCGAAGAACATCGTCGCCGCCGCGCCAACCGCGCCGACGCCGGTCCCGAATCCTCCGAACACGCCCGCCGGGAGGAAGGGGTTGAACTTGTCGGCGCTAAACTCGGGGCTGGTGAAGGTCAGCGCGATGAACGCGGTCAGCGCCGTCACCTTGATGGCGACCAGCACCGCATTGACCTTGGCGCTCTCGCTCGTCCCGACAACCAGCAGCGCGGTCACCAGAAGGGCGATGAACAACGCCGGCAAGTTGATGAAACCGCCTTCCACACCGCCGAAAGCGAGGGGGCCGGCACTAAGCCAGGGTGGAAGATGTATGCCCAGGAACTGGTTGAGGATGGTGCCTGTGAAATAGCCGGACCAGCCAACCGAGACGGCCGACGCGGCGATGGCATATTCCATGATCAGCGCCCAGCCGACGGTCCAGGCCAAAAATTCGCCCATCGTCGCGTAGCTGTACGTATAGGCGCTGCCCGCAACCGGGATCATCGAAGCGATCTCGGCGTAGCAGAGTGCGGCAACGATGCAGACCGCGCCGGCGATGGCGAACGCCAACATCAGGCCAGGTCCGGCCTTCTGCGCCCCGACGGCGGTGAGCACGAAAATACCCGTGCCGATGACGCAGCCGATGCCGAAAAGTGTCAGCTGGAACCAACCCAGCGAACGGTGAAGCGACTTCTTTTCCGCCGTCGCCAGAATGGCGTCGAGCGGTTTGACGCGGTCTAAGAGCATGTGGTTCCCCTTGGAATGCGAAGTCCGTTCGTGCGGCTCCGCCCTTGTGGCGCGGGAGCCTAGCGTCTCGATTGCCTCGCGCAAGCGCCGATTGCGACTATCTCGCCAGCATCGGGCCGAGGGGTTCGCCGCCGAAGACGTGCACGTGCAGGTGGGGGACCTCCTGACCGGCCCGCTTTCCCATGTTCGCGAGGATCCTGTAGCCTTGGGCATCCGCGCCGGTGGTCCGTGCGACTTCGCCCACAGTCCGCACGAAATCCACGATTTCCGCGTCCGATGCCTTGGCGCTGAAGTCATCCCAACTGACGTACGGTCCCTTGGGAATCACCAGCACATGAAGGGGAGCAAGCGGGTTGATGTCATGGAAGGCCAGGCTGTGCTCGGTCTCCATCACCGTCTTGTTCGGAATCTCCCCTCGAAGGATTTTCGCGAAAATATTCTGCTCGTCGTAGGGCGCCTTGGCGTCGATTGGCATGGTCTGGCTGACTCCGCTTGACCGGTTGGCGTCGCTCGCTACCACGAAAAGCGATGAGTGAGGAAACCCCTGAGTCCCTGATTCCCTATGACGAAATCGTCCAGGAGGCGCTGCGCGACGTGGTCGGGCGCGTCCTTCAGGAGGTGGAGCAGGCCGGCGGGCTTCCCGGCGGGCATCATTTCTACATCACTTTCAAGACCCAGATGCCGGGCGTTTCGATCCCGAAGCACCTGGTCGAGCGATTCCCGGACGAGATGACGATCGTCATCCAGCACCGCTTCTGGGATTTGAAGGTCGAGGACGATTTGTTCTCGGTCGGCCTGAGCTTCGGCGGTGTTCCGTCGACGCTGGTCGTACCCTTTGCCGCCGTGACCGACTTTGTCGATCCAGCCGTCGATTTCAGCTTGAAGTTCCAGGCCAACGGCGCGCCCGAAGGCCATGAAGAGCATGACGAAGCGGAGAATGACTTGCCGGTCGCCGAGGCCAGCGAGGACGGGTCGAACGTCGTCAACGTCGATTTCACGCGGAAAAAATAACACCAGCCGTTCGCCCCGAGCTTGTCGAAGGGCTGCCCTTGTTCTTATGCGGCCAATAAAAAGGCAGGGCTTCGACAAGCTCGGCCCGAACGGAATTTTAGGATCAACTTCATGCCCACCCATACCCGCACCGAAACCGACAGCTTCGGCCCGATCGAGGTCCCCGGCGACAGCTATTGGGGGGCGCAGACCGAGCGGTCGATCGCCAACTTTCCCTTCGGCGAACGGGAGCGGATGCCGGCGGAGATCGTCCATGCGCTCGGCTATGTGAAGCAGGCGGCGGCGCGGGTGAATGCGCGCCTCGGCGGGCTCGATCCGGAGCTGGCCGAGGCGATCCAGCAGGCAGCAGGCGAGGTGGCGCGGGGCGACCTCGACGGGCAGTTTCCGCTGGTCATCTGGCAGACGGGGTCAGGGACCCAGTCGAACATGAATGCCAATGAGGTGATCGCGGGGCGGGCGAACGAAAAGCTCACCGGCAATCGCGGCGGCAAGGAGCCGGTTCATCCCAACGATCATGTCAACAAGGGCCAGTCGTCCAACGACAGCTTCCCGACCGCGATGCACATTGCCGCGGGGATTGCCGTCTACCGCAAGCTCCTGCCGGCGCTCCAGACGATCCACGCCCGCCTGGCCGACCAAGCCAAGCGCTGGGATTCGATCGTCAAGATCGGCCGGACTCACCTCCAGGACGCAACCCCGCTGACCCTCGGCCAGGAATTCTCCGGCTATGCCGCGATGATCGAGGATAACATCGCACGGGTCGAGAGCGTCGTGCCGCGCGTCATGCGGCTGGCGCAGGGCGGGACGGCAGTCGGCACCGGTCTTAATGCGCCGCAGGGCTTTGCCGAAGCCTTCGCCAAGGAGGTCGCGAACCTCACCCAACTGCCCTTCACGTCGGCACCCAACAAGTTCGCCGAACTGGCTGCTCACGACACGCTGGTCGAGCTGTCGGGCGTGCTCAACACGATTGCGGTTTCGCTATCGAAGATCGCCAACGACATCCGCTTGCTGGGGTCCGGTCCGCGCTGCGGCCTGGGCGAGTTGAAGCTTCCGGAAAACGAGCCCGGAAGCTCGATCATGCCAGGCAAGGTCAACCCGACCCAGTGCGAGATGCTGACGATGGTCGCCGCGCAGGTGATGGGAAATCATGTCGCGGTGACGATCGGCGGTCTCCAGGGGCATTTGGAATTGAACGTGTTCAAGCCGCTGATCGGCGCGAACGTCATCCGCTCGATCAACCTTCTGTCGACCGGCATGGAGAGCTTCACGACACGCACGCTCGACGGGCTGGAGCCGGACGAAAGGCGTATCGCCGAGTTGATGAACAAGTCGCTGATGCTGGTCACCGCGCTTGCGCCGGAAATCGGCTATGACAACGCCGCCACCATCGCCAAGCACGCCCACAAGAACGGCCAGACGCTCAAGGAAGCGGGGCTCGAACTTGGACTGGTCGATGAGGAAACGTTCGACCGGGTCGTGAAGCCGGAGAATATGCTGGGAAGGTAAGCCATGCGGCAATCGGTGTTTTTCAGGTTCGGTGCGATCGCGACCGGTCTCCTGCTGGTCGCCGGCTGCGCTTCTCGCGAAGCACCCACTCCGAGGCCGGCGCCTCCGGTGGTCGTCGCCCCTCCATCGCAACCGGTGAGCACCGAAGACTATATGAAAATATCGTCGTCACGGGCGTTGCTTGTCGTCCGTGCCTCGGATCTAGCGATGACGCGCTCTTCGCACAGCGGGACTCGTCAACTCGCCGCCCGCTTGAAGCGCGACCACACCGGCATCGCGGTCCAACTCAATATGGCGGGAAGGCGTCTCAATCTCCTGCCTTCAGCCTCGATGCTGAGGCTCGACCAGGTGATGTTCGACGGATTGACGAGGGCATCGGATTTCGACGTGGCTTATCGGCGAACGATGCGGAGCGCCGTCGAAAACTGCATTTCCTCTCACGCCGCTTATGCGCAGACGGGTGGAAGCCCGACGCTCCGCCCGGTAGCCCGCTTTGCCGCCGCGGCGTGTCGCGACGAGCTGCCCCTCGCTCGCGCCCGCTAACCTGCCTGCCAAGCCCGAATTGCGTCGCTGGGCGCGAGCAGCATCCAGACGTTGAGCGTGAGATTGTCGCGGATGACGATCAGCGGCACGATCTCCAGCACTAGGACGACGGCAACGCTCGCCCAGGCCGGCAAACGCCGCGCGGCCAGGAAACCGACGGCCATCATCGCAATGTCGCTGACCGAGTTGAGGATGGAATCGCCGGAGTAGCCCAGCGCGATGGTCGCCTCGCGGTAGCGGTCGATGACCATCGGCGTATTCTCCGCGATCTCCCACGCTGCCTCAATAAGCAGCGCAATGGTGAAGCGACGATTGAAGGCCGTGCGTCGAAAGAAGAGATGCAGGACGGCGTAGAAAAGGAACCCGTGAACGATGTGGCTCGGGCTATACCAGTCGGCCAGCATCTGGCTCTGCGTCGGCCCCACGCGGCCCCACAATTCCACCGTGCCGCAGGTGCAGATCGGGGGCCTGCCCATGGCGAGCAGGATCGCGACGGTTGCGCACAGGACGATGAGGAGAATGAGGAGCGGCCTCGGCCGCCGGAAGGCAGCCGGCATGGCCATGGGGTAGGCGGCTGCGCCATGCTTGCCAAGCGCCTGCTTGTGGCGCACCAGTTCGCGCCATGTTGCGCCTGTTCGGTCCCGGCTGCCCAGTGACCCCGGTCGATGCCGGATCCTTTGATTGTGCCGACAAGGCGGTGTGGGTCGATCTCCTCGAGCCGACCAAGGACGAGGAAAAGCTGGTCGAGAAGCTGATCGGCACCAATGTCCCGACCCGCGAGGAAATGCTGGAAATCGAGCCATCGTCGCGTCTCTATGAGCGGAACGGCGTCGTGTTCATGACCATGTCGGTGCTCTACGGAATCGACGAAGGTCATCCGTCGACCGATCCGATCAGCTTCATCCTGACCGACAAGCATCTGGTGACGGTGCGGTACATCGAGCCGCGGCCGCTCCTGATATTCGCCGAACATGCCTATGCGGAGCCCGAACTGACCTCGGATCCCCTAAAAGTCCTCATCCGTCTGCTGGATGCCGTAATCGACCGGATCGCTGACGAGCTGGAGGAGGCGGGGCGCAACATCGCGACGATTTCGAGCCAGGTGTTCGAGCGGCGCGCACGCAAGGAGCGCCGCAACCCCGAGCTTCGTTACGAGGCTCTGATGATCCGTATCGGCGAAGTGCAGCGGCTTCTCGCGAGGCTGCGCGAAAGCTCGGTCAGCAGCAGCCGAATGCTGGGTTTCCTCGGCTCGCTCGACCTGATGGGCGGCCGCGACAGCGAGCGGCGGCATGTGCGAAGCCTGGTCGCCGACGCGCGTGCGCTCGACGACCACAGCGACTTCCTCGCCGAGAACCTCAACTTTTTGCTCGATGCGTCGCTCGGGATGATCGCGCTGGAGCAGAATTTCGTGATGAAGGTTTTCTCGGTCGCCGCCGTGGTGCTGATGCCGCCAACCCTGATCGCCGGCGTCTATGGCATGAACTTCAAGCATATGCCGGAGCTTCCGCACGCCTGGGGCTACCCTTGGGCCCTGTTCCTGATGCTGCTGAGCGCAGTCCTGCCTTATTGGCTCGCCCGGCGGAGGGGCTGGCTCTAGCCCTTCGGACCCTTTGTCATGGGGGACTGTTCTTGCTAGGGGCGCGGCCAACTGCCGCCCGCGGCCTTCCCGCGCGGCTTCAGACCAATCGCATGAGGACGTAGCCAAATGATTCCGACCGGCCAGGACAGCTTGAAGACCCGTTCGACGCTGGAGGCCGGCGGCAAGAGTTACGCTTATTATTCGCTCGACAAGGCCGGCGCGGCGCTGGGCGACGTCAGCCGCCTGCCATTCTCCATGAAAGTACTGCTGGAAAACCTCCTGCGGTTCGAGGACGGCGTCACGGTCACTCGCGACGATCTGCAATGCATGGCCGACTGGCTGAAGGAACGGCGGATCAACCGCGAAATCCAGTATCGCCCTGCCCGGGTTCTGATGCAGGACTTCACCGGCGTTCCGGCCGTGGTTGACCTCGCCGCGATGCGCGATGCGATGAAGTCGCTCGGCGGAGACCCGCAGAAGATCAATCCGCAAGTCCCGGTCCACCTCGTTATCGATCATAGCGTGATGGTCGACGAGTTCGGCACGCCCAAGGCGTTCGAGGACAATGTCGCGCTCGAATATCGGCGCAATGCCGAGCGCTACGAGTTTTTGAAGTGGGGTTCGAAGGCGTTCGACAATTTCAAGGTCGTGCCGCCCGGCACCGGCATTTGCCATCAGGTGAACCTGGAGAATATCGCGCAGACCGTCTGGACGTCGGCCGACCAGAATGGCGAGGAAGTCGCCTATCCCGATACGCTGGTCGGCACCGACAGCCACACGACCATGGTCAATGGGCTCGGCGTGCTCGGCTGGGGCGTCGGCGGGATCGAGGCGGAGGCGGCGATGCTCGGCCAGCCGGTGTCGATGCTGATCCCGGAAGTGGTCGGTTTCCGACTGTCGGGCGAATTGAAGGAAGGCATCACTGCCACCGACCTGGTCCTGACCGTCACCCAGATGCTCCGTGCCAAGGGTGTCGTCGGCCGCTTCGTCGAATTCTTCGGACCAGGCCTGGCCGCGCTGACGCTGGCCGATCGCGCAACCATCGCCAACATGGCGCCCGAATATGGTGCGACCTGCGGCTTCTTCCCGATCGACGAGCGAACGATCGACTATCTGAAGCTCACCGGCCGCGACGCGGACCGGATCGAACTGGTGCGGGCCTATGCGCAGGCACAAGGCATGTGGCGCGACGAATCCACGCCCGACCCGTTGTTCACCGATACGCTGGAACTCGACATGTCGACCGTCGAGCCGTCGCTCGCCGGGCCGAAGCGGCCCCAGGACCGGGTTCGCCTGTCCGACGTCGACGAGATGTTCAACGCGGAGCTGGAAGGCACCTACAAGAAGAGCGGCAACGATCGCTATGCGGTCGAGGGCGAAAGCTTCGACGTCGGCAATGGCGACGTGATGATCGCCGCCATCACCAGCTGCACCAACACGTCCAACCCCTCGGTGCTGGTCGCCGCCGGCCTGGTCGCTCGGAAAGCGCGGGCGCTGGGCCTCAATCGCAAGCCCTGGGTCAAGACCAGCCTCGCGCCGGGCAGCCAGGTGGTGACCGATTATCTCGACGCGGCGGGGCTGAGCGACGATCTCAATGCGATTGGCTTTAATCTGGTCGGCTATGGCTGCACGACCTGCATCGGCAACAGTGGCCCGCTGGAGCCGTCCATCAGCGCGGCGATCAACGACAACGACCTGGTTGCAGCGTCTGTCCTGTCGGGTAACCGCAACTTCGAAGGCCGGGTCTCGCCGGACTGCCGTGCGAACTACCTCGCCTCGCCGCCGCTAGTCGTGGCCTATGCGCTGAAGGGCACGGTGCGCAGCGACATGAACCATGAGCCGCTGGGTCAGGACAAGGACGGCAACGATGTTTTCCTGAAAGACATCTGGCCGACCAACGACGAGGTCCGCGAGCTTATCGACGCCCATGTCAATTCCGACATGTTCCGCAAGCGCTACGCCGACGTCTATCGCGGTGACGACCGCTGGCGCGCGATTGATGTCACCGGCGGCGACACCTACAACTGGCCGGCCGGTTCGACGTACATCCAGAATCCGCCCTACTTCACCGGCATGACGATGACGCCCAAGCCACTGACGGACATCGAGGGCGCGAAGGCGCTGGCCGTGTTCGGGGATTCGATTACCACCGACCACATCTCTCCTGCCGGATCGATCAAGCTGGACAGCCCGGCGGGCACCTATCTCAGCGAGCATCAGGTGCCCCGCGCCGAGTTCAACAGCTATGGCGCCCGGCGCGGCAATCACCAGGTGATGATGCGCGGCACCTTCGCCAACATCCGCATCCGCAACCGGATGCTCGACGGCGTCGAAGGCGGCATGACCAAGGGCCCGGACGGAACGGTCGAGCCGATCTATGACGCGGCCATGGAATATCAGGCCCAAGGCACGCCGCTGGTCGTTCTGGCCGGCAAGGAATATGGCACCGGCTCGTCGCGCGACTGGGCAGCGAAGGGGACGATCCTGCTCGGCGTCCGCGCCGTGCTGGCGGAAAGCTTCGAACGTATCCACCGCTCCAACCTGGTCGGCATGGGCGTGTTGCCGCTCCAGTTCGCCGACGGCGAGAGCGCGGCGACCTACAACCTCGACGGCACCGAGACCTACTCGATCGACGGCGTCGCCGACATCGAGCCGCGCCAGGACGTGACCGTAAAGGTGAAGCGCGCCAATGGCGAGACGCTCGACATCGTCGCCCGTTGCCGGATCGATACCTATAACGAGCTGGAATATTACCGCTCGGGCGGAATCCTTCAGTATGTGCTGCGGAAGCTCGCGGCGTGAGGTCGCTGGTCGCCTCCTGCCATTGCGGGCGGGCGACCATCCGGCTGCCGCGCAAGCCGGACAGCGTAACGCAGTGCAATTGCAGCCTGTGTAGCAAGACCGGGTTTCGCGGAGTCTATTTCCGCTCGGACGAACTCGTCATCCACGGCGAGTTCGATTCCTATGTGCGTGACGACCTCCGGCAAGCCTATCTGGCCAATCATCGTTGCACGCATTGCGGGACCCCGACGCACTGGACGCCGCTTTCGGAACCGCCCCACGAGCGGATGGGCGTCAACGCGCGACTGATCGATCCCCTGCTTCTGGAGGGCGTGCCGGTGCAGGAGGTCGACGGGGCCAGTTGGGACGAATGATCCTTCAAATCGCCATCGAAGTCATTGGCTGGGCGGCGGCCATCCTCATCCTTGCCGCCTATGCGCTGTTGACGGCAGGAAAGCTCAAGGCGGACGACCGCGCCTACCAGTGGATGAATGTCGCGGGCGCGCTGGGCTTCATCGCCAACAGCGGGTGGAACGGGGCTATGCCGTCGGCGGCCTTGAACGTGATCTGGGCAGGGATAGGATTGACCGCGCTATGGCGGATAACGCGACGGAAAGGCTCATCGACCTCAGCCATGTGATTGAGGAGGGGATGACGACCTACAAGGAATTCCCCGGCCCGCATTTGTGCGACTATTGGACGCGCGAGGCGAGCGCGGCGAACTACGACGACGGATCGACCTTCCAGATCGGCCGGATCGACATGATCGCCAATACCGGAACCTATGTCGACAGCCCGTTCCACCGCTACGCCGACGGCAAGGATTTGTCGGAACTGCCGCTCGAATCGCTGGCCGACTTGGAAGGCTATGTGATCCGTCGCCCGTTCGAGAATGGCCTGGCGGTCGATGCGGACGCCTTTGCAGGTCTCGACGTTCGAGGGAAGGCGGTGCTGGTCCACACGGGATGGGATCGGTTCTGGCGGACGGAGTCCTATTTCGACGGCCATCCGTTTCTGACCGATGAAGCAGCGCGTGCGCTGGTGGCGGGCGGGGCGGCCTTCGTTGGAATCGACAGTTACAATATCGACGACACGCGGACGCGGAGCCGGCCCGTCCACACGATCCTGCTCGGCGCGGAAATCCCGATCGGCGAGCATATGACGGGGTTCGAGAAGCTGCCGGACACGGGATTCCGCTTCTCCGCCGTCCCGCCCAAGGTGAAGGGGATGGGCAGTTTTCCGGTGCGGGCGTTCGCCCGGCTGACCTAGCGTATCCTGAGGCCCAGCCAGATCGTCCGGGGCAGAGTGCGTTCGCGGATGCCGTCACCACTGACCGCCGCGATCACCCGGCTGTCGAATAGATTCTCGACGCGAAGCTCCAGGTCGCCGAGTTTCGGGAGGGCCCACCGGGCCCTTGTGTCGAAAGTCAGCGCCGACGGAAGGCGCCGCTCTCCCAAATCGTCCTCATTCTGCTTGCCGGTGAAGCGAACGGTGCCGCCGAGCCCCATGCGACCGCTTCGCCAATCGAGCGAGGCCGACGCCTGGTGGATGGGGATTTGCGTCGGCCGGCGCCCGTCCAACTGTGCCGCTGCCCCGCTGGCTTCGACGCGTGCATCGGACAGCGCATAGGACAGCGCAGCGCTCCACGGCCCGCGCGCATAAGCCCCGTCAATCTCGATGCCTCGGGTGCGGATAGCGTCGACATTCTGGCGCTGCCGGTAACTTCCCCCCGCCGCGACGAAGCCGACGCCGGGAAAGACGCCGGGACCGCTGCCAAGAATCACATTGGAAATGGCTTTTTTCAAACGGTTGGCGAACGCGGTTAGCGATAGGCGTGCGTTAGCGATGGGGCGCCAGTCGATCCCCGCCTCGACGCCCCGCAGCCGCTCCGGATCGAGATCGGCATTGGCCGCCGTCGCATCCGGGCCGACACGGAAAGGGCGATATAGTTCGTTGAGGGTCGGAAGCCGCCAGCCGGTGTAGGCTGCGCCTCGAAGATCGATTGCATCGGTCACGGGGCGCCGGAACCCCGCGCGACCGCTCGCTTCCCAGCCCCGGCGGGTCGCAAAGTCCTCGTCGGTCAGCGGAGTGCCCGACAGGTCCATTTCCAACAGCCGCCCGCCCGCGATCCGCCAACGATCCAGCCGGCCCTGAATGTCGAAGGTCCACTCGCCCGCATCTATCGCGGCGCCGCCGAACAAGCCGGCGGTCGTCGCCGAGCCGCCGGCCTCGCGCTTGCGGGTTGGTGCCCCGTCGATAAAGCGGAAATCCTCGAAGGTCGTTCCCGTGACGCGCCTCAGCTCGCCGCCCGCGCGCCACTCGATCGATCCCGCGCTGGAAACTACCTCGATCCGGCCGCCCCAGCCTTTGGCGGGAACACGCTGGTCAAGCACAAGTGAGGACTGGGAGCGGTCGTCATCGAGCGCGGCGAAGCGGCTGTCGAAGTCCCGGTCCTGCCAATAGGCCAGCGCCGACCAACGGAGCGCTCCATGCCCGACCAGCCGCAGCGAAGCGTCCGTTCCCCGCTGCCGGTTATCGCTTCCGAAGAAGCCCCGGTCGCGCTTGTCGCCGTAGGACGAGAGGTTGAGTTGCGCCTCGGCCTGATCTCCCAGCGACTGAACCAGCCGCGCACGGCCGGATCGCTGGCGGTAGGGGGCGGCGCGGTCGGCAACTCCCCGGTCTTCCTCGACCACCGGAATGAAGCCATCCCCGCGCGAAAAACCGCCGGAGAGGGTTGCGAAGCCGCCGGACCAGTTGATGCCCGCCAGGGCGCGGGCGTCGACCGACTGCCGCGATCCATAGGACAGGGTCGCATCACCGAAATCGCCTTGGCCGGGCGAGCGGCTGTCGATGTCGATCGTCCCGGCCAGCGCCCCCGCCTCGATCCCGCTGGCGCCCCGCGTCACGCGGATACGGTCGACCGAATATGGGTCCAGCGCGGTGAAGGCGATCCATCCGCCGAAGGGGTCGGCCTGGGGGACGCCGTCCAGGGTCAGCGACACCCGGCTAGCGGCGTTGCCGCCAAGGCCGCGCAAGGTCAGCCCCTGGCTGGTCGGATGGGCCGAACGCGAATCCGACCGGCGGAAGCTGGTGAGGCCGGCGACGTCGCGAAGCACATCCTCCATGCGGCCTGACGCCGAACGCTCGATCGCCGATCGGTCCAGCGTCAGGGAAGGAGCGGAAGCATGGTCATCGTCCAGGCCTCGCCCGGTCACCACGATCGTCGCCGGCTCGGCAGGCTGGAGCACAGCCGCCGCTGCTCCGGCGACAAGATCAAGCATCAAGGCTTAGCCAGGAGGGAATTATTGCCTTGCCGGGGATCGCGTCGACCCGCGCATGAACCACCGCGAGGCCCAGCTCGGGATAGGCTATCCGCACCCGCTCCCCGCCATCGCCTTCGACGATCAGCAACCGGCGGTTGACCTTCTGACGCCAGTTCATGCGCGCGGTATTCTCCTGTCCGACGAAGCAGCCCTTGGAGAAGCTAACGCCGCCCAGCTCCGCCGCGTTGCATTCGAGCCATAAAAGATCGGCCAGTTCGGCGCGCCCTTCGCACACGCCGAGCCTGAGGCGATGTTCGAGCCACCCACCGGCGGGCTCTCCGGCGTCGCCGAGCCAACGGCGGCCCAGCGCGGCGAGGCGCGGGTCGGCCGCTCCCTGCTTGCCGTCCGCACTCCAGTGCACGGCGACCCCCGGGGCCATTTCGATCGAGATCGGCCGGCGCAGTCGATAGATGGAAAGGCGCTTGATCAGGTCGGTGGAGGCGTCCGCTTCGCAGTCCAGCAGCAGATCGTCGCCGTCCGGCCAGACGATGAAGTCGAACAGGCATTTGCCCTGGGGCGTCAGAAGTCCCGCCCAGACCGGAAGATCGCCCGCGACGTCCTGCGTCACCAGCCCTTGCAGGAAATCACGCACGCCCTCGCCGCTGAGGCGGATGACGGCGCGGTCGACGAGGGTGGATGCCGTTGGGCTGGTTTGGGGCATGACCCTTAGCTAAGGAGCGGCCGTGACCGATACAATCACCATCCGCCGTCCCGACGACTGGCACGTCCACTTACGAGACGGGGACATGCTGAAGCTGGTGGCACCCTATACCGCGCGGCAGTTCGCCCGGGCGATCGTCATGCCCAACCTTGCGCCGCCCGTGACGGCGGTCGAACAAGCGGCCGCCTATCGAGACCGTATCGTCGCGGCGGCGGGCAACGGCTTTACGCCATTGATGACCTGTTACCTGACCGACCAGGTCGATCCGGACGAATTGGCACGAGGACATGCCGAGGGTGTGTGGGTAGCGGCCAAGCTTTATCCGGCGGGCGCGACCACCAACAGCGCTCAGGGCGTCACCGACATCGGCAATATCTATCCGGCGTTGGAGCGAATGCAGGACATCGGCATGGTGCTCTGCGTCCATGGCGAGGTGACCGATCCGGACGTGGATGTGTTCGACCGGGAGGCGGTATTCATCGATCGGGTGCTGGCGCCGGTCGTCCGCGACTTCCCCGGCCTCAAGATCGTGTTCGAGCATATCAC